>DXDB01000178.1 GCA_019115705.1 Candidatus Tetragenococcus pullicola
AGTCAAATCAAGAGCATGTGTTCCAATATCAATCAACGGACCGCCACCTTGTGCTTGTTCATCTAAGAAAACGCCCCAAGTTGGAACAGCACGTCGTCTGATAGCGTGGGCTTTGGCCGAATAAATATCTCCCAATTCCCCTTCTTGACAAACTTCGTGTAGATATTGTGAATCGGTTCGGAACCGATTTTGATAGCCAATCGTTAACTTTTTACCCGTTTTTTTAGCAGCATCAATCATCGTTTTCGCTTCTTCAGTTGTCTTTGCCATCGGTTTTTCACACATGACATGATTGCCTGCTTCTAAAGCGGCAACTGTGATTTCGGCATGTTTGTTATTTGGTGTTAACACATGAACGACATCTAGCTCTTCTTCTTTTAACATTTCTTGATAATCTTCATAAACTCCTGCATGGGCAACCCCATACTCAGTACTTGCTTTTTCTGCTCGTTCTTTGATAATGTCACAAAAAGCAACCATTTCTACTTCTTCGACTTGTTGTAAAGCTGGTAAATGCTTGCCATTAGCGATTCCACCGCAGCCAATGATTCCTATTTTTACTACCATTTCCTACCTCCTGTAAACGATTTATCTAACTCAACAAAACCATTATAACGAAAAGGCTCTCAAAATTCTTCCCGTCTTTCGCTCAAAAAATTCCCGAATATTGCTCAGCTGTTTTTTCCTTTGCTCCCTCCTAGTCTTTGCTAAAGTGAGAGTAACTTAGATTATGAAATTTCCGTATGGTGTAACCTTTTTGGTCTAAATCAAAAAAAGACTCTTTAGCAACAAGTGTTGACAAAGAGTCTCCTTTTTATAAAATTGATTGGTTCACTAAGCGTTTTTGATATTGTAAGGGTGACTGACCGACTGCTTCTTTAAATACATGGTGAAAGGTTTTAACGCTTGAAAAGCCTGCTTTTTCAGCGACTTCAGCCATAGGTAATTTTTCATTTGCTAAAATAAATTTGGCTTGATTGAGTCGATATTCCGTTAGAAATTGCATAAAGGTTTGTCCAGTATTTTTCTTAAAAAATCGGGTGAAATAATACGGGCTAAATCCAATATAGTCCGCTACTTTTTCTATCGTTATTTCCTCTTGATAGTTACTTTCGATGTATTCAAAAATCTTGTCTAAGCGTTCGAGGCTTTCTTTACGTTGCAAAGCTGGCAAGGTTCGACTGTTATCACTGGTTTCTTTTTGTGGTAACTTTTCATACCATTGACCGATCAACTGATAAAGACAACTAAGAACTAAATAGTTTTCACCAGCCGGATGAGTAAACTCTAAGCGATGCAATTCGAGCAATAAATCAATCACTGTCGCTTGCAACTCTGGGGGCCAAAATCGACTCAAATGCTCCCCTTTGCCAAGTAAAGAAGCTAGCGGTTTTTCATTGGTTCGCAAAAAGACTTCATCAAAAAGCTTCAAATCAAATTGATAGACATAGCGTTCACTATCAGGCGATGCTAAAAAATAATGCGGCTCACCACTGGCGAAATAAATGATTTCTCCTTCTTGCAATTCGATAATTTGTTGATTCAGTCCAATATTGACCTTGCCTCGATTGGCATAGATGATTTCTACCTCTTTATGCCAATGAGGATAAACAATCACCATGCCATCATTACATAACATGCGATAAGGAAACTGTTTATTTAATTCAGGTATTTCTAAATATAAACTCATTTTCCCACCTTTTAATGAGAGTGCAGTTCAGCTTCTTTAGCCAAAGCCAAACAGCCCATCGTTCCAGCATTGTCTTCTAAAGCGGGGGTGACAATGTATTGATCTAAATCTGGCGTTTTCACGTAACTGTTCATCATTTTTGTAAAGGCTCTATGAACTTTTTCTACCATATGGCGTTGTTTCATCACACCCCCACCAAAGATAATCACATCTGGAGACATCATTAATGTCGTATTATAGGCACATTGTGCAATGTATTCTGCTTCGATTTGCCAAAATGGATCATCAATAGGAATATCTTGTCCTTTGCGTCCATTCCGTTTTTCGATGGCAGGACCTGCCGCCATTCCTTCTAAACAATGATTGCCATGAAAAGGACAAGCTCCTTCAAAGTCTTTATCATCCGGATGAGGAACCACTAACATATGTCCCATTTCAGGATGACTAAACCCTTCGACAAAACGCCCCTCTTGTAGCGCACCACCGCCAACACCTGTTCCAACGGTAAAATAAACCACACTGGATAAGCCTTTGCCATTTCCAAAAACATATTCACCATAAGCTGCTGCATTGACATCCGTTGTCCAAGCAACAGGAATATCAAATGATTTTTTTAGCGTCCCCACAAAATCAAAATTTTGCCAAGCTAACTTGGGCGTTGATGTGATATAGCCATACGTCTCTGAAGCAGGATGAATATCGATGGGACCAAACGAACCCACGCCTAAAGCTTTCAAATCCTTCTTATAGGTTTCAAAAAATTCGATGACCGCTTTCATTGTTTCTTCTGGAACTGTTGTCGGAAAACTAACGCGCTCTTTTATTTCCCCTTTTTCATTGCCTATCGCACAAACAAACTTCGTACCGCCTGCTTCAATGGATCCAAATAACATGCTTTTACCCTCTTCCTATTTTTTATCTTCTCCTTCATTGTATAAATAAAAAATAACAAATGCTAGTGTTTTTTAGAAAATATTGCAATATCTAAAAACTCTATCCTTTGTTTTCCTTGCATCGCCTCTTGTCATCACTTATGATAAATGCAGAAACCAAAAGGAGGCTCATCATGGCGATTTCATTTAATCAAGAAAAACAGTTTTTCCATTTGAGTAATGATTCAATCAGCTACATTATCGGCATCGAAAAAGAAACCTTTTTATGCCACCGTTATTTTGGCAAAGCCATCAAGAACTTCACTGGAAATCTAGACTTTCCAGTGACTACTGGGGCTTTTTCTGTCACACCCTTTCCAGAAGATCCCCATTTTTCACCACATACACGCTTACTTGAAACAAGTACCAATACTAGTGGTGATTTTCGTGTTCCAAATTATCAAATTCGTAATGAAGCTGGCAAGACCGTTACTGATTTTCGTTATCATTCTTACCAGATTAAAAAAGGCAAGAAGCCGTTGTCAGGTTTACCCAGTCTTCGTGGCAATGAAGAAGAAGGGACGACTCTTGAAATATTATTAGTAGATACGATTCAAAATTTACACATGACTTTAGTTTATAGCCTTTACGAAAAAGCGCCAATCATCACTCGCCATATCATTTTTGAAAATCATGGTAAAAATACCATCTTTTTAGAAAATGCTGGTTCAATGATGATGGACTTGCCGGAATCTGATTATGAACTAATTACTTTGTATGGTTCTCATGCCAATGAAGCCCATCTTTCCCGTGAAAAATTACGCCCTGGTATCAATCGAATCGAAAGCACACGTGGCACGAGTAGTCCACAATATCAACCATTCTTGGGACTTAGTGAAAAAGAAACCACTCAATTTTCAGGTGAAATTACTGGATTTCATTTTGTTTATAGTGGTAATTTCGTCGCACAAGTTGAAAAGACGCAATACCAAACTAGTCGTGTCCAAATAGGCATTCATCCAGACACCTTTGACTGGCGTTTATTGCCAAATGAAAGCTTTACGACACCGGAAGTTGTTTTAAATTATTCCAATAAAGGGTTTAATGGCTTGTCACAAAATTTCCATCAAATCTATCAAAAGCACTTGGCTCCTGAATCCTTTAAAGACACTCAACGCCCAATTTTACTGAACAGTTGGGAAGGGAATTACTTCGACTTTACGACAGATTCCTTACTGAAACAGATTAAAAAAGCAGCAGATCTCGGCATTGAATTATTTGTCTTAGATGATGGTTGGTTTGGAAAACGTAATGACGATCATAGTTCATTAGGGGATTGGTTTGTCAACACTGACAAATTACCTGGAGGTTTAGAAAAAATTGCAAAAGCCGTTCACGATCAAACTATGCAATTTGGCATATGGTTTGAACCAGAAATGATTTCTAGAGAAAGTGACCTCCATAAAAAACATCCTGATTGGGCCTTACACGTAACACCTTATCCAAGTTTAGAAAGTCGATCACAACTTGTTTTGGACCTTTCGCGTATCGAAGTTCAAGACTACATCATCGAGAGTCTTTCAAAACATTTAGAAACTGGAACCATTGATTATGTTAAGTGGGATATGAATCGTCATCTTTCCGAAGTAGGAAACGACCAACTTGAAGCCACTAGACAAAAAGAAATCAGTCACCGTTATGTTTTAGGACTTTATCATATTTTAGAGGTACTCACTCAACGTTTTCCAGCAGTTTTATTTGAAAATTGCTCCAGTGGTGGTGGTCGTTTTGATCCGGGTATGATGTATTACATGCCCCAAACTTGGACCAGTGATAATACTGACGCCCTTTGCCGTAGTCAAATCCAATATGGATATAGCTTTTTATATCCACCAATCATGATGGGGGCTCATGTTTCTGATGTACCTAATCACCAAGTTGGTAGAATCACACCACTTAATACACGTGGTTATTTAGCAATGAGTGGTAATTTTGGTTATGAAAATAATTTGAACCAATTGTCTGAAACCGATCAAACAGTTATCAAGGAACAAATAGCTTTTTATAAAGCTCATCGTAAGTTATTCCAATTTGGCCACTTCTACCGTTTGCTTGATCCAACGTCTACCTTTGCAACTAGCTGGCTATTTGCTGATGAAAATGAAGTATTTGTGGTGTATTTCCATGGCCTTAGTCAACCAAGTGCCGAAACGATTTTCTTAAAACTGCATTATTTAGATGAAAATGCCACCTATGAAGATAACAAAACCAAGGTTGTCTACTCAGGATCTGAATTGAACCAAATCGGACTAGTGGTTCGTGGCGCTCGTGAAGATTTCCATACCACTACTTTCCATTTAAAAAAATTATAACAACAGAAAAAGGAGCTATATAGCTCCTTTTTTTATAGTTACAGTCTCAAAAACGATTCGTTCTAAAATACTAGCCTAATCTAAAAATTTCAGTATACTTAGAGTAGTGAATAAAAATTTTCTACCAAGCCGTACGTTCACTAAAATAATAACAAACCCTTTTATTCGATTTTAGAGACAGGAGAACAGCTATGAGAAAAGCAAAACGAGACAAGAAGCTTTATTTAATCCCTGGCATTCCCATAAGTATGGTCGTTTCTCTTTTCATTTGGACCAAAATGAGTCCCGTACCAAATGCCTTTTTAATCAAATACGTATTTGACAAAGATACCACCACAGTTGGAAAAGAACAATTAAAATCCCTGACAGAAGACCTCGCTGTAACAATTCAATCAGATTTGCCATACCGAAAAGAAGGAAAAAATTCCACATTTGATATCTATATTCCAAATGAGGTCATCGGCACTAATCGTCAACTGCCTCTGCTTATCTGGACCCATGGCGGAGCTTGGGTTTCTGGCGATAAGGCACAAATGACTGGTTATTACCAAAAAATTGCCAATCAAGGGTTTGTTGTCGCATCACTAAACTATGATCTGGCACCTCAAGAAAAATATCCATACCAAGTGTTTCAAATCAATGATGCCCATCAGTATCTGATAAAACATGCCAAAGAATTTCATATTCATCCTGAAAAGATTATCTTGATGGGAAGTTCGGCTGGCGCACAGTTATCAGCTGAATTTGCTACCATAATCACAAATTCCGCTTATGCCCAAAAGATAGGAATCGACCCTGCCTTAAAACCAAATCAGTTGAAAGGAACTGTTCTTTATAGTGGAATATACAATATGCAAAAACTAGCAAGTTCTCAGGCTATTTCATCAAAATTGATTCGTTGGGGATTTTCAACAGCGGCCTGGGCCTACTCAGGAGAAAAAGGTCATACAAATGATAACTTATTTCAGGCCTCACCGATTCATTACGTGAACGAAAAATTTCCCCCAACTTTTATCAGTGGCGGCAATGGCGATTCTTTGACAAAATTACAGTCAATTCCCTTTTCAGAAAAACTACAAGACCTTGATGTCGATGTGACGTCCCGTTTTTATCCAGATGATCATGACCCGATTTTAAAACATGAGAACCAGTATGTCTTTTCTGAAGACGGTCAAGCTCTTTTTCAAGAGATGATTGATTTTTTGACCATATATACAAAAAATAAAAGTAGAATAAACATAAAAAACAGTTAAAAAAATTCAAAACAATCGACTTCCTTAAGAATCGAAAAAACCACTCACTTTTGATTGTGAGTGGCTTTTTCATTAGGCTTGAACAGTTAAAATATCTTCTCCAAAGTTTACATTTGCTGCAGAAGCAGGAGTAACTTCTTTATAATCGCCCGTATTTGTTACAACCAACATGACCGTTGTATCATAACCGGCTTGTTCAATGGCTTTTCTGTCAAAGGTTCCTAACACTTCGCCTTTTTGGACAGCATCGCCTTGTTTTTTATTAGTCGTAAAGTGTTTCCCTTTTAAATTCACTGTATCGATCCCAATATGAATTAAAAGTTCAGTACCTTTTTCAGAGCGAATGCCATAAGCGTGCTTGGAGTCGTAAAATACAGTCAATGTTCCAGAAAAAGGTGCATAGATCGTGCCATCTGTTGGTATAATCGCAATACCTTTTCCCATCATTTCACCGGAAAAGACTGGATCATTCACGTTAGTTAAGGGCTCTACCTTTCCACTAACTGGGGCTAAAATAGCTTCAGAAACTTTTGCGTCTGTTGCTGATTCATTGGCTTCATTTACGGTAGCGTCTGTTTCAGTGATGGCTTCTTCCACTGGTTCACTCATTTTATTTTTTCCATAGAAATAAGTTAGGATAAAAGCAATTACAAAACTAATGGTCGCAGAAATCAAGAAACCCGGAATTGATTCTGCTCGAATAGAAATAAAACCAATTAAACTAGCTGGTCCCATTGCAACTGATAGCACATGGAAAATGCCTAAAAAGATACTAGCAATTCCCGAAGCAATCATACCGCAAAAGAAAGGAAATTTTAATTTCAAATTAATCCCAAAAATTGCTGGTTCGGTAATTCCTAATAAGGCAGAAACACTGGCTGAAGAAGCTAAACTCTTTTGTTTTTTATTTTTTGTAATTAGAAAGATAGCTAAAGTAGCTGCACCTTGAGCAATGTTGGCCATAGAAGCAACAGGAAAGATAAATGACCCACCTGTTTTTGCTACATCTGCTAATAAAGTTGTTTCAATTGCAGGAAAACTTTGATGAAGACCAGTAATAACAATTGGTGAATAGAATAAACCAAAAATTCCCAAACCAACCGCACCAACCGTGTCATACAACCATACCAAAGAATTCGTTAGTCCATCAGAAACAGTTCTCATGATTGGACCTACAATTGTAAAGGTTAAAAATCCCGTAATAATAATTGCTAACATTGGCGTAAAGGTAAAATCAAAGGCAGCTGGAATTTTCTTATGAAAGAATTTTTCCAAAGTTGCTAAGATATAAGCAACGACTAAAATAGGTAAAACAGAACCTTGATAACCAGCTTGGGCCACTTGTAAGCCAAAAATATTCCAATAGGGCATGGTGCCATCAGCGATTGCATTTGCTACACCATAACCATTGACTAACTCAGGCATCACCATTGCCATAGCCATTGCTGCTCCAAGATAGCCATTTCCCCCAAAACGTTTTGTTGCTGAAAAACCAACTAAAATAGGTAAAAAGGAAAACGGTGCAGAAGCTAATAAATTGATAATCGAAGCAAAGTCTTTGACTGCTGGATACATTTCAACAACTGATTGAGCACCAAATAAATTTTGGGCAGTCAAAACATTGTTGATTGCCATTAACAACCCACCAGCAACCAGCGCTGGGATCAACGGTACAAAAATATCGGACAGTGTTTTAACCAGCATCATCACTGGATTTTTCTTTTGTCCTTCACTGGCAATTTTTTTCAAGTCATCTGTTGAAGCTTCTTTGACCCCTGTTTGTTCCACCATTTCAGCATATACCTTGTTCACATCTCCGGGTCCAATAATGATTTGGTACTGTCCATTTGTTTCAAACGTTCCTTTTACCCCGGGGTTATCATCAATAGCTTTTTGATCAATGGAACTTGAATCTTTTAAAACCAACCGTAAACGTGTCGCGCAATGTGCCGCCGCTATCAAATTATCTGGCCCAATAGCTTGGACAAGATCTGCTGCTACTTTTTTGTGATCCATTTTCATCCTCCTATATGTAATCGTTTTTCTTTATTATAAACCACTTTCAAAAAATGTCAAACGTTTATCAAAAATAAATTATATTTATCTATTTTTGTCTAATAACCATTTAAAACACTATATTCCAAATTAGATTTGTTGTTATCCGTTTGACAAATAGTGGAATTCAAGCTATATTGTAAGTGAATACATTTGAAGGAGGCAACCTATGGAGCTTATCAATGAATGGACAAGAACATTGCGCTATCGTCCCTACCAAAATTGGCCAAGCGATTATTATCAACAGTTGAAAAATACCGTTCAACAGTCTTCTTGGCGACTCAATTATCATATCCAACCGCCAACTGGTCTATTAAATGATCCGAATGGTTTTTCTTATTTCAATGGCAAATGGCATCTTTTTTATCAACACTATCCCTTTGGTCCGGTTCACGGGTTAAAATCATGGTTTCATTTAACTTCTGAAAATCTAGTAGATTGGAAAGAAGAAGGCATCGCTTTATGGCCGGATACAAAATACGATAGTCACGGTGTCTATTCTGGCACCGCACTTGCAATCAATGATCAACTGTTTTTAGCTTATACCGGAAACGTCCGCGATAACAATTGGGAACGACACCCTTACCAATTAGGTGCTTGGATGGATAAAAATAATACCATTAAAAAAATAGATAAGCCTTTGATTTCTAGCATTCCTGAAGGCTTTACCGATCATTTTCGTGATCCGCAACTCCTAACGTTTAATGATACCTATTTCATTATTATTGGTGGTCAAACAAAAACTGAAAAAGGCAAGGTTTTAGTCTATCAAAGTGAAGACTTAGTCGATTGGCAGTTAAAAGGTAGTTTAACTTTTGGTCAAGACGATTTAGGCTACATGGTTGAATGTCC
>DXDB01000179.1 GCA_019115705.1 Candidatus Tetragenococcus pullicola
AAAATACAAATTGTTAAGAAAGTTATAAAAATGTCATTGAAAACTTATCTTGAAGAAGGCTTAGAATGGGTCATTATAGGAGGAAACTTAGGTGTAGAAATTTGGGCCGGACAAATTAGTATTGAATTAAAAAAAGAATATCCTGAACTTCGCCTTGGTATTATTCAACCTTTTCACGAGATGGAAAAAAATTGGAATGAAGGAAACCGACAACTATTAAATGAACTGAAAGTACAAGCGGATTTTGTAGATAGTGTTAGCCATAAACCCTATGAAAATCCTAGCCAATTAAAAAATCATACTCTTTTTTTGATTCAGCATACAGATGGTGCTTTGCTTGTCTATGATGACGAATATCCGGGAAAAACACGCTATTTTTTGCAAGAAGCTACACAAAAAGCTTCCAAAAATCAATATTTTTTACAATTTATTACCATGGATGATTTACAAAATGCAGTTTTTGAAGATACTGTTTGATTTATTCATCATTTTTGGATAAAATAGAAATGGATGCTAAATAGCTGATAGAAAATAAATGAGGTGGAATCATGGCAAATATAATATACAGTCCTAAAGATATCCTTCAACAAGAATTTAAAACAAAAATGCGTGGATATGATCCCGTGGAAGTCGATGAATTTTTGGATCAAATTATTAAAGATTACGAAAGCTATAACAAAGAAATCTTAACTCTTCAAGAAGAAAATGACCGTTTGAACGCAAAAATCGCGCAATTAAACAAAAGCCAAGCAATTAGTTCACGTGTTCAAAATGAAACACCTAAGAGTCAAACTGTTACGAACTTTGACATTTTGAAACGCTTATCTAATTTGGAAAAAGAAGTATTTGGAAAAAAATTAGATAAAGATGTCAACGTTGAGACGAGAGCTTCTAAATCAGTGAATCAAAATTATTCCAACCATGATGATTCTGATGATTTAGAAAAAACACGGCAATTTTAATAAAATCTGTAGTTTTTAGATGATCGCGGTTTGTTTTTTTACAAGCTGAGGAAAGTCCATACTCGCACAGGCTGAGATGTCTGTAGTGTTCGTGCCTAGTGAAACCATAAGCTAGGGTATTTGTTAAAAATAACGGCAGGAAAAATAGCTAATGTGAAAACAATGCTTGAGTATCCTTGAAAGTGCCACAGTGACGAAGCAACATGGGAAACCTTGTTGGTGGAACGCGGTAAACCCCTCGAGCGAGCAACCCAAATATGGTAGGGGCGCTTTTTGAACTGGAATGAAACGGGACAAAAAGACAATTTCGATTGTAGATAGATGATTATCCAAATTATTTTGCTCCCTGTAAAATAATTGGACAGAACATGGCTTATAGAAAACTACAGTAAATCAGGGTGGCCTTCCGTAAAGGAGGGCTTTTTTAACATTTCAATTAAGAAATAACGTTTAAGGAGAAACCGTGAATGATACAAAAAGATTACCAATTCAACCTGATAGCAACTTCAGCAAGTGGTATCGAAGCTTTGGTGGGCAAAGAATTACGAAACATGTCTATTGATTGCCAAGTTGAAAATGGACGTGCTCGTTTCAAAGGAACAATGCAAACAATTGCAAAAACAAATTTATGGTTGCGGACAGCTGATCGTATTAAAATCATTGTTGGCGAGTTTGACGCCTATAGTTTTGATGAATTATTTGAAAAGGTGAAAGCTTTGCCCTGGGAACAATACCTACCCTTAGATGCAAGCTTTCCAGTGGAAGGAAAATCCATCAAATCAAAACTTTTTAGCACACCGGATTGTCAAGCCATTACTAAAAAGGCAATTGTTGAACGGTTAAGGAGCTATTACCATCGCCCTTCTTCAGTTCCTTTGCCTGAAACGGGAGCCTTATATAAACTAGAAGTATCCTTACTTAAAGACCATGTTATTTTGTCTTTGGACACAACAGGACCTAGTTTATTTAAACGTGGGTATCGGATTGCTAAAGGAGAAGCACCTTTAAAAGAAAATATGGCAGCTTCTTTAGTTATGTTAACTAATTGGAGATCAGATCGTCCCTTTGTCGATCCAATGTGTGGATCAGGAACCCTCTGTATTGAAGCCGCAATGATTGGGCATAATATTGCTCCAGGATTTAATCGAGACTTTACTTGTGAAAACTGGGATTGGTTTCCTTCTGATATATTTGAAACAGAACGAGAAACAGCAGAGAATCAAGCAAATTATGACGCTGTTTTGGACATTACTGGCTATGATATTAATCAAAAGATGATTGATATTGCGCAAAAAAACGCAGAGGAAGTCGGACTTGGTGATTCAATTCAGTTTAAGCAACAAGCTGTAAAAGATTTTAAAACCGATAAAGAAAATGGTGTGATTGTTACCAATCCTCCCTATGGTGAACGTTTAGGAGATCAAACAGCCGTTCATCGTTTGTACACAGAAATGGGGCATGCCTTTGCTCCGTTAGTTACTTGGAGTAAATATATTCTGACAAGTGATTTATCATTTGAAAACTTCTATGGTAAAAAAGCAACTAAAAAGAGAAAATTATATAATGGTAGTTTACGAACGGATTACTTTCAATTTTGGGGAAAACGCAAATAATTAAACTGAGAAAGACTGTTGTGATAGTCTTTCTCTTTATTAGTATGAGCTTTTTTAGATTTTATACGATAAAGTTAGTTTCGCATAAATTCTAAAAAAGTTACTGTCTCTTCGCCTTTAAATTACTTTACATGAGTAAACTCTTTTAAGGATAATCCTGTTTTTTTATTCTCTAATCTTCTAGCTTCAAATAATAATCTACATGAGTGAAGAGGGAAACGTGCATTAAAATAAATTTATAATAATTTTTTCTTAAGATTTATGCCTCATACTATGTGTAAAACAAATAAGGAGGTCCATCTGTTGAGTGATTATATTTTAAGAACAAATAATCTTTCCAAAAAATATAAACATGATTTCGCCATTCAAAATATCAATGTAACAATCAAAAAAGGGGAAATCTATGGCTTTATTGGTCAAAATGGAGCAGGTAAATCAACCATGCTGCGATTAGTAACAGGACTAACTTTTCCAACAAGTGGATCAATCGAGTTATTTCAAAGTGATAACGTAAAAGACTTCACAGATGCACAAAAAAGAATGGGAGCAATCATCGAGAATCCTGCACTTTTTCTTCATATGACTGCCTATGAAAATTTGGAAGTACATCGATTGCAAAAAGGGATTCCAGGAAAAGATTGTATTGAACAAACACTTGAACTGGTAGGCCTTTCGGATACAGGAAAAAAGAAAACGAAAAACTTTTCATTAGGAATGAAACAAAGACTTGGAATCGCTATTGCTTTATTGAGTGACCCAGAGTTTATTATTCTGGATGAGCCAACAAATGGATTGGATCCAATTGGAATCGTTGAATTGAGAGAATTAATTAAAAAGTTAAATCGAGAAAAAGGGCTGACCGTTTTAATATCAAGCCACATACTGAGCGAATTGCATCAACTTGCAACGAAGTTCGGAATTATTCATAAAGGTAAACTGCTAGAAGAACTATCGTCAAAAGAGCTAGATGAAAAATGTAGACGTCATTTGCAAATCAAAGTGGATGATTTACCTAAGGGAGCAACTGTACTAGAAAGAAATTTATTCACTACCGATTTTGAAGTGATGGAAGATGGCATGATTAAACTTTATAGTCATTTTGAAGATGTGCGAAAAGTTTCACGTGCATTAACAAACAATGGTCTTGTAATTGAGCATCTCTCACAAAGGGGTGATAGTCTCGAAAGCTATTTTTCAAAACTTGTAGGAGGCGCGGAGCATGAAGAATCTTATGAAGGCAGAAGTATTTAAGTTAACACGGAATAAAACATTTTGGGTATTAATCGCAACGGGAACTGGATTAAGTATCTTATTACATTGCCTCATTATAACGGGATGGTGGCTATTATCAGGAACACCATTCGATCAGGCTGGATTAAGTGAATTCAATGCTTTATCTTTATTTACAATGCCATTATACTTTAATTTAATCGTCAGTACGTTGGCTGGTTTTTATATCTCTACGGAGTTTTCAAAAAATGGCGTCATCAAAAATCAAATGATGAGCGGTAATAAAAGAACAAATATCTTTATGGCAAAGTATCTTATTTTTTCGCTTGGATCCTTCCTTGTTACGATACTGATTCCGTTAGTAACAGCTATTATCGTGACCCTTTTATTTGGACAAGGAGATATACTAAACTTTACTAGCCTCACGTATCTTGGAAGAGCATATGGTTTATTTACTTTGTAATTTTTAAGTTTTACAGCAATCGTATTATTACTTGCTATTGCTACAGGAGATAGTGGAAAGACGATTATTTTCTCGCTTTTACTTTCTCTTATGATGTTTGGAATAGAAAAATTGATTACTGTGCCATCTATCAAAATATTGTATGAGAATACTTTCTTTTATCAATTTAGCGAAGTATTTAAAAACACAATGACAGGTAATGAAGTCATACAATCAATTCTCATTGGAGGAATATCACTCATTATTATTCTTATAGGGAGCATTTTATTTTTTAATAGAAAAGAAATTACCTAATTTTTTTAGGTGTATTGTGTGAGCGATGGTTTTTTATTTTTTTAACTTTATCCATAATAGTAACGATATTTTTAGTCACCCGTTTATTTTTTTAAAAAGAAGTAAAAAAATAATCAAGCCGCTGTAAAACTATAACACGCAATAAACGAATAAAAATGGATAACATACTTATTTATTTGGACGTGACCGAGTATAAAAAATTCACTTTGAAGATTGTGGACGGGTTAAACACAAAAAACAATCTAATTTGTTTCATTGTTTCAATTAGGTTAAAGGTTTTTATTCGGAACGCATCAGAAAAATATCAAAGAAAGGAATGAATGTCATAATTATTTGGAGGTTATTGGCTTATGAATATCATTAAAAAGTTCTTTACTAGTAGTACGCAAACAGCCAACAAGAAGACAATTGCCGTGTATGTTTTATTTCGTGGGATTGCTGTTTTTATGCTTATCAATCAGTTACTTATGCAAAGATGGGGGGATGCTTTTCTTCTTGTGCTAACACTGGCTTTGTTTGCTATTCCGCAACTTGTGGAACGTGTGTTTAAAATTGAAGTTCCCAACTTATTAGAACTGATTATCATATCATTTATTTTTAGTTCGACTATTCTGGGAGAGCTAAGCGATTTTTACGGCTATTTCAAGTTTTGGGATACTGCACTTCATACGCTCAACGGCTTTCTAGCTGCAGGTGTTGGTTTCTCACTTGTCTATCTGTTAAATAAAAATGCTAAAGGCTTGAATTTGACTCCTTTGTTTCTTGCAATAGTGACTTTTTGTTTTTCTATGACCGTTGGCGTTATGTGGGAGTTTATTGAATACTCCGCAGATCGCTGGATGGGTTTGGATATGCAAAAAGACCGAATTATTCAAGAAATTAATAGTGTAAGCATTGGAACAGAGAACAATGTCGTTTATCATATTGAAGATATTCAACGTACTGTTATTGAAAGTAAAGACGAAGCGGGAAATAATATTGAAACCGTAATTGACAACGGATATCTCGATATTGGAATTATTGATACAATGAAGGATTTATTTGTAAATTTACTTGGGGCTATTGTCTTTAGCGTGTTCGGCTATCTATACGCTCAGCATGACCAAAAGAAATATAAGTTTGTTCAGAACTTCATACCTAAAAAAAAGGTGTAAGGTAACTATTTTTTAGCAATAAATGTCCAATTAATGAACCGTTTTATTCAAGAACAAAACAATTCCATTGAAGGTGATTGTCTCTTTTTGCATTCAGATAAAGAAAGCTCACCAAAATCTTTACAAAATCCAACCATTAAAGTTATCATTCCGTGGATTATGCGTACTAAACTGTATATTGTGTGCAAATATATGGCAATAAACTTTAAAAAAATCCTGAAATAGCAAATAGAGAAAGAGAAAAGGAAATAGGTTGAGAGAGCGAAAAAAAGTCTTGTTGGAATGAAATACTTCAATTTCTCGAGAGTTTTCTTTTTTAGCCTTTTATGCTTTTTAGTGCTTCCATTCAAGAATAATGTTTTGAGGCTTTTGGCGACCAATCCATAATACAAAGTTTATCAAATTCCAAAAAACTGCTATTCATTTAGAAAAGTAAATCATTTGTTTTATCTTTTCTTTTTTTAGTAAAAGTTAATGGAAGTTAACAGTAAGTAAAACATAAATATTTATGGGTATATTGTTTTCTTTTTTTGCAACTTTTTTATATAATGCACTTGAGGTGGAAAATAAATGTTTTATAAGTACAAATTAAAAGCGGCTGAACTTGCCACAGTTATTCCCAATGTTTTTGAATGTCTGTTTGTTATCTATACGAAGTTGCCAAAACGTAATTATGAAGCAGTGGTTTACAAATACGATGACTGTTACTTTGTATTGAGAGATGCGCGAATTTTACAACAAGTAAAAAATATTGATCATGAAGTAAAAGGTGATGAGGAAGAGCTTTTATCATACATAGAATCGGCCTTAGAAGATAACTTATATTTAAAAGTAGAAAAAGAATTTGTGTTCCTTGATTTAAATATATTAGAAAAAGCTCCCTCTGATTCTGGAATGTCTATTCGTTATTACGAATTTATTGATTTATAAGCAAATAGGATGAACTTCAAAAAAGTTCATCCTATCTGCTTATTTTGTGTGAGTACGTATGTTTCTTAATTTCCTATATCCGCGATAAATGTTTAAAAAGACCAATAAAAGACCAACTGCTAAAGGAATATACAATAAGAAAAAAGGGTAGCCATACGTTTGTTCAACAACCTTTTCTGAAGTAGCTTGTATCTCAGTGAAAGCTTGTTGTAATACCTGAAAGCTAAAGACAGAAAGAAACCCAGAAATAATAAATAATACAATACCTAAATAAGGGACTGTTGACTTTTTTCTAAAAATTGAAAAGCCGAGATATAGGACAATAAGAAAAGTAGGAACACCAAAGGCAAAAAATTCATTTAACATTCTGACACCTCCTAGTATTATCATACTTCAAAACTGCTAAAATGAAAATATTTTTGTTGATTCAAATCGACTATTCATGAAACATCATTGATTAAATGAATTTTTCAATAGGAAACCTTACGAAAATGTGCTATACTTTTTCAGAACTTTAAACGAAAGAAGGTGGTTTTATTGCCATTTACACAATTTTCATTTCAACCTTTTATATATCAAGCCCTAGAAGAAAGTGGTTTTGTTGAACCAACAGTTGTGCAAAAAAAAATAATTCCTATGATTCAAAAAGGAAAAAGTGTGGTTGGACAGTCTCAAACTGGTAGTGGAAAAACACATGCTTTTTTATTGCCTTTAGTGGATAAAATTGATTCAACAAAAGAAAATGTCCAAGTGGTCATCACAGCCCCAAGTCGTGAACTAGCCACTCAAATTTTTCAAGCAACAAAGCAAATTACTCAGCTTTCAAAAGAAAATATCCGAGTGATGAATGTGGTTGGTGGAACCGATAAAAAGAGACAAATAGCACGACTAGAAAACCAACAACCACAAGTTGTGATTGGAACTCCAGGAAGAATTTTAGATCTTGTGAAAGAAAATGCCTTGATTATTCATACTGCTTTTGCTTTTGTTATCGATGAAGCGGATATGACACTTGACATGGGATTTTTGTCTGTAGTGGATCAAATTGCAAGTCGCTTTGATTCAACGACTCAATTTTTAGTCTTTTCAGCAACGATACCTGAAAAGTTACGTCCTTTCTTAAAAAAATATCTGGAAAATCCTGTAATTGAGGAAATACCAACGACTACAGTCATTTCTGACACGATTGATAATTGGCTGATTTCTACTAAAGGACAAGAAGTCGATCAATTACTATATAAACTATTGACACTTGGACAACCTTATTTGGCAATTGTCTTTGCGAACACGAAAACCAGAGTAGATGAAATTACTAATTATTTACGAAAAAAAGGATTAAAAGTTGCAAAAATTCACGGAGATGTCCCTTCACGTGAACGAAAAAAAGTGATGCGTCAAATTCAAAATTTGGAGTATCAGTATATTGTCGCTACTGATCTAGCTGCACGTGGTATTGATATTGAAGGTGTTTCCTTAGTTATTAATGCTCAATTACCAAAAGAACTTGACTTTTTTGTACATCGTGTCGGACGTACTGGAAGAAACGGACTTGCTGGAACAGCGATTACTTTGTATAACCCAAGCGAAGAAAAAGAAATCAATACGTTAGAAAAGATGGGTATTACATTTTTACCAAAAGAAATAAAATCAGGAAAGATTGTTGATACCTACCGACGAAACCGTCGTAAAGAACGTGTGAAAAGTCAAGAAAATCTTGATCCAGAAATGATGGGACTTGTTAAAAAATCTAAAAAGAAAGTCAAACCAGGTTATAAAAAGAAGATTCAGCGAGAAATAACAAAAACAAATCAAGAAAAACGTAAAGTGAAGCGACGTTTTGAAAGCAGAGATAAAAGAAAACAAAAGAAAAATTCAAATTCGTAAAATCAGAAAAGTTTCCTTTCTTAGAAAAAGGCTCAAAAACGATAAAAGAGCCTTTTTCTTAAAATGGAACTTATTTTTTTGGAAAAACTATTAAACGTTTTTAATGAATGCTAATTTTTTCGTTCTGGGCTTTTTGTTTTACAAAATAATGATATACTTAGCTTAATCATAACAAAAGAAAAGAGGAACGTGTATGAATCTCTTTGATGCCTTAGAATGGAGTCAATGGAAAAAACTATCAAATGAAGTAAAATCTCAAGTGATTAGTCAAGTACTGATGTATTTTGTCAGCCCATTAAAAAAAGTTTCAAACGTAGAATACAAACAATTTCAGATTGCCGGAATTAAATGCACAAGTTTTGAATGTCTGATTGATAATGAGCCTTTTGTTTTAGTTCCAGGAAATAAAGAGACTATTTTAGGATGGGACTTAGGAACACAAGGACTACCAGTAACTGTTTGGGATCAAAAGACAAAATCTGAAGACAAAAAATTTCTAGAAATTAAGAGGAATTATCAGTTGGAAACGACAAAAGATTGGGACATTTTTGTGAATGAATCAACGAGCCCGTTACGAAAGGTCTCAATTCCTCCTATGCTTATTCAAAAGAAAGCGACACCTGTTGGGACGGAGTTTATTGGCGTATTAGATGCTATTACTGGTATTTTCAAAGGCGATAATGAAAAGTATGCGAAAGTTCAAGAGGAATTAAATGCTTGTTTTCAACAAGTCAATAGTTTAGAAGAGAGTCTGATTAAACCAGTCCCGAGAGAACTGTATAAAAAGAATCTTTTTTATGCTTGGTTGGATACCAATACTGAAAAGTACCATGTTTATTCCCATCAAGAGTGTACTCAAAAATCACTTAAAGAAAAATTGGATGCAGAAGTTTTTGATCTATTGTCAGAAGACCAATGGGAATATGCAGTAGCAGCGGGAACACGCAAGTTATTTCGTTGGGGAAATGATATTGATCGAAATCAACCATATTATGGGAAACAAGTCATAAAAAAAATAGAACAAAGCAATATGTTCGGACTTTATTTTGATTTTTCGTTTTCTCATTGGGAGATTACTAATTCAAATCGATTAAAATTAGAAAAACAAGCAGAAGTAGGAATTCCTTTGTATGATTGTCTTCCATTGTCTTCTTATTATCGTTCTCAAAAGATTCTTTCTGAAAACGAGTATTTGGATGCGGATAGTTTTTTATATCGAAAGGCTATTATTATTCAAAATGAGTAGTTTTATTTGAAATTTTTTCGGATTATTTCGTTTAAAAAAGGTGATTTCTTATCATTATGATTGACTTTTGATACGGATTTGCCTATACTTTTAAGAGAAATAAAGGATATGATTAATTGTAGTTTCCTGCACAGAAAATTCTTCATAGATGAGAGAAGAATAGGAACTTTTTTGATTGCTCCCTTTAGTGAATAAGTAGTTTATTTACGCTTTCTCAGCGTTATTGAGATAAAGAGGTAATGATTGAACATCATTGCAATCAAGGTGGTACCGCGTGTAAACGTCCTTGATTTGCAAGATGTTTTTTATTTTCTTAAATTTAATTAGGAGTGAATGAAATGAAAAACTTAACCAGTGCTCAGGTGCGTCAAATGTTCTTAGATTTTTTTAAGTCTAAAGGCCATACAGTTGAACCGAGTGCATCTTTGATTCCAGTTGATGATCCCACTTTATTGTGGATCAACTCAGGTGTTGCTACCTTAAAAAAATATTTTGATGGATCGATTGTTCCAGAAAATCCACGGATTACAAATGCTCAAAAATCGATTCGAACCAATGACATTGAAAATGTAGGACGTACTGCCAGACATCATACAATGTTTGAAATGTTAGGGAATTTTTCAATTGGCGATTATTTTAAAGAAGAAGCTATCGTTTGGGCATGGGAATTCTTGACTTCTCCAGAATGGATTGGGTTTGATCCAGAGTTATTGTATGTAACGGTTTATCCAAAAGATACAGAAGCCAAACGAATATGGCATGAAGTAGTTGGTCTTTCTATCGAACATATTATTGATGTGGAAGATAATTTTTGGGACATTGGAGCAGGTCCAAGTGGTCCGGATACGGAAATTTTTTATGATCGTGGTCAATCCTTTAATAATCTAGAAGAAAACGATCCTGAAAACTATCCTGGTGGAGAAAATGAACGTTACTTAGAAATATGGAATCTTGTCTTTTCAGAGTTCAATCATAAACCAGATGACACCTATGAACCCTTACCTAACAAAAATATTGATACAGGTATGGGATTGGAACGTATGGTTTCTGTCATTCAAAATGCACCAACTAATTTTGAAACAGATCTTTTTTTACCAATCATCCACGAGATTGAAAAGATAAGTGGTCAAGAAAAGTATGGTGTCAATAAAAAAACAGATATTTCATTTAAAGTGATTGCCGATCATATTCGCGCACTTGCCTTTGCTATTGGAGATGGTGCTTTGCCATCGAATGAAGGTCGTGGTTATGTTTTACGTCGTCTCTTACGCCGCGCAGTGATGCATGGTCAAAAGCTCGGGATTCATAAGAGCTTTTTATTCCAATTAGTTCCAGTAGTTGGTAGAATCATGGAAAGCTATTATCCAGAAATCTTGGAACAGCAAGAATTTATTGAAAAAGTTATCCGAAATGAAGAACAACGCTTCCATGAAACAATAAATGATGGCTTAGCGATTTTAGAAGACTTGGTCGAACAAGTACGAAAAGATGGGAAAGACATATTAGCAGGTGCTGATATTTTCAAACTATATGATACTTATGGGTTTCCTGTTGAACTAACAGAAGAAATTGCAGAAGAATCTAATTTGAAACTGGATTTTGTAGGGTTTGAAAAAGAGATGGCTGCTCAAAAAGAACGCGCTCGTTCAGCACGCAGTAAAGAGCAATCCATGGGTGTTCAATCAAACTTATTGACCGATATCAAAGTAGCAAGTGAATATATTGGCTATACAACTTTAGAAATCGAAGCAAAATTGGAAGTTATCTTGAAAGATGAAACAGTAGTTGATCAATGTAGTGAAGGAAAATGTCAATTAATTTTTTCAAAAACCCCTTTTTACGCTGAAATGGGTGGTCAAGTCGCTGACACTGGACTCATTTTGAGTCAAGATGGAAAAATGAAGGGAAAAGTCACCGATGTACAAAGAGCTCCGAATGGTCAAAACTTACATGAAGTCCATTTAAATGAAACACTCGAGGTCGGTCAAGTCTACGTTTTACAAGTCGATCAAATGCGTCACAAAGAAATTATTAAGAATCATACAGCGACGCATATGTTGCATAAAGCTTTAAAAGAAGTGTTAGGAACTCATGCCAATCAAGCAGGGTCTTTGGTAGCACCGAATTACTTGCGTTTTGATTTTACTCACTTTGGAGAAATCACAAGAGAAGAGCTCCAAAAAATGGAACATATAGTTAATGAAAAAATATGGGAAGCCATACCAGTTGTGACTGTTGAAACAGATATTGATACTGCTAAAAATATGGGAGCTATGGCATTATTTGGAGAAAAATATGGACACGATGTTCGTGTGGTGACTATTTCTGATTGGTCATTAGAACTATGCGGTGGAAATCACGTCGAAAATACCGAAGCTATCGGACTCTTTATAATTGTATCTGAATCTGGAATAGGAGCAGGTACTCGTCGAATTGAAGCTGTGACAAGTCAGGCTGCTTATGAAATGTTTGTTGAAGAAGAAGCTCATCTGAGAACAATTTCCCATATGGTAAAGGCGCCGCAACTAAAAGAAACTGAGCAAAAAGTGGCACAGCTACAAAAAGAATTACGTCATGTTCAAAAGGAAAACGAAAAGTTAGCGAGTCAATTGGCCAACCAAGAGGCTGAAAGTGTATTTAAACACCAACAAGAAAGTAATGGGTTTACTTATATCGCTTCTCAAGTGGATGTTCAAGATATGAATCAGTTGCGACAATTGGCTGATCAATGGAAACAACAAAATCTATCGGATGTTTTGGTATTGGCGACTAGTGTTAAGCAAAAAGCAAATTTATTGGCTTCGGTAAGTCCAAACGCTATTGAAAAAGGAATAAAAGCAGGAGATCTAATTAAAGCTATCGCACCTTTTGTCAATGGTGGTGGTGGTGGTCGCCCTGATATGGCACAAGCTGGAGGTAAAAATCCGGCTGGAATTCCTCAGGCTATTCACGCGGTTGGTAAATGGTTGGAAACTAAATAAGCCAACGACATTATTCAGACGTAGTGTTTCATTTATAACCTGCGTCTGAATTTCAGAAAAATGGACGTTATTGTTCGTATAATTTTTCTTTTCCTGTGATTTCGGATAAAATGAAAAAGTACAAAAACGAAAGAGGTATGGAAATGGTCGATTTTTTAATAAAAAAGATCACTGATAAATATCCGACCACTGCTTTTCGAACAATTATTGGGCAGTTAGCTGGTGTATTAGGTTTAGGAACAAATCTAATCTTATTCATTGGAAAAATTTTAGTTGGGGGATTGACAGGATCTGTTTCGATCATGGCTGACGCGATGAATAGTCTGTCGGATATGATTTCTTCTTTTTTAACACTTGTCGGTTTTAAGATTGCAGCCAAACCAGCAGATAAAAATCACCCATATGGTCATAAACGCTTTGAATATATCAGTGGCTTGGCAGTTGCTTTGATTGTTACCGCAGTTGGAGCTGAATTTTTAAAAACCTCATTCAAAAAAATATTGACACCTCAAGCTCTTCATCTATCGAAGACTATGTTTTTCATTCTTATTTTGTCTGTTTTACTGAAAGTATGGCAAGGAAAAATGTACCGAACATTGGCTCAAAAAATTGATTCGGCCACATTAGAGGCGACTAGTAAAGATAGCATAAATGATGTGTTTACAACGGTGCTGGTAATTGTATCGGCAGCAATAGAATATATTACCAATTGGCATATTGATGGCTATGTGGGCTTTTTTTTAGCTATTTATATTTTGATTAGCGGCATCAAAATGGTAAAAGATTTTATCGACGAGTTATTAGGAAGTCGGCCAACTGAAAAAGAAATCAAACAAATGGAAGACCATCTTGATCAATTTCAAACAATTTTAGGGTATCATGATTTACTTGTCCATGATTATGGCCCTGAAAAAAAGTTTGCTTCTGTTCATATTGAAGTTGACGCCAATTGGGATTTAATGTATGCTCATCGGATTATCGATGAAATAGAAGAAAACTTTTATGATGAATTAGGTGTAAATTTGGTTTGTCATTTGGATCCTGTTATGATTCATGATGAACATTATTTGCAACTATCTACTGCGTTTGATGAATTTGTCAATAAGTTAGATCCTCAATTAAAAATACATGATTTTCGAATCAAAGATGATCAAACCCTGCAATTTGATCTGGTCATTCCCGAAAATTTTAAGATGACCGACCAAGAAATCACCAATCAGTTAGAACAATTTGCTCAAAGAAGTGTCCCTGCATTTCACTTGGAAGTCACATTTGACCATCATTATTTATTGTAGGAGGAAAAATTCATGAACTTTCATATTGATATTTCAGTTATTTATAACATACTTGTAGGATTATTGACTATAAATACAATCATCGCCTTTATTACTGTTTTTCGTAAGCCTCGATCGATTGCTAGTGTGTTAGCATGGATGGTCACGTTAGTTTTCCTTCCAGGAATCGGGTTTATCTTGTACGCTTTTTGTGGAAGAGGCATAGATGGTGAAATTATCTATCGTTTCAGTGAACATCATCAAAGTCGTTTGACAGAAATTAATGACCAAATCAAAATAAGAAATCAAGCATTTAAAAAGGACGATTTGCAGATAAATTCACAGTTATTGCAAAAATATTTTATTAACTCTGCGGATGTTCCGTTAACTAAAGGAAACGAAATCGAATTTGTTACAGACGGACA
Organism: Candidatus Tetragenococcus pullicola; assembly: GCA_019115705.1. GTDB lineage: Bacteria > Bacillota > Bacilli > Lactobacillales > Enterococcaceae > Tetragenococcus > Tetragenococcus pullicola. The sequence continues at coordinate 14,457 of DXDB01000179.1, forward strand.
GGAAAAATTTGCTCGTCTTTTTGAAGATATTCGTCAAGCAAAAGACAATGTTCATGTCGAATATTATGCCTTTTTTGATGATGCTATTGGGCATCGTTTTCTTGATCTTCTGGTAGAAAAGGCCCAAGAAGGCGTGGAAGTGCGTTTGATTTTTGATCCTTGGGGCGGACAGTCGAGTATAAAAATGTTCAAACCACTAATTGAGGCAGGAGGGAAAGTGGTAGCTTTCATAACCTCTAGAGGTTTAATTCGTAAAACCCGTTTAAATTATCACCTTCATCGTAAAATTGTTATCATTGACGGAAAAATTAGCTGGACCGGGGGCTTCAATGTTGGAGACCAATATTTAGAAATCACGGAAAAATTTGGATATTGGCGAGATACACATGCTAGGATTGTTGGAATGGGAAGCTTTTTGTTGCAAGAAATTTTTATTAAAGATTGGAATGCTTCTGTTGTCCAAGAAGAAGACAGTTTGGATTATGAAGATCGTTATTTTGTTTTCCCAGAAGAAAAAGAGGTGGGAGAAACAAGTATGCAAGTTGTAGCAGATGGTCCCGAGTCGTCACAACAAATCATTAAAGGCGGATTTTTGAAAATGATTCTAGGTGCCGAAAAAAGGGTTTGGATCCAAACACCTTATTTGATTCCCGATGATTCCATGCTAGATGCGTTATTGATTGCTGTTCGTTCGGGTGTTGATGTACGGATTATGATTCCGTGTAAACCTGATCATCCTTTTATATACCGTGCTACTCAGTATTATGCAAACCAGTTACAAAAACAAGGGGTCAAAATCTATATTTATGATAATGGTTTCCTTCATGCCAAGACAATTTTGACTGATAACGAAATTTCTTCGGTTGGAACAACAAACCAAGACATTCGTAGTTACGACTTAAACTTTGAAGTGAATGCTTTTTGTTATGATCCAAAAGTGAATCAAAAAGTTGCCGAAATTTTTGAAAAAGATATGGAAAAATCAACACTCTTAACAGCAGAAATAATTAAAAAACAATCCTATTGGTTACGATTCAGACAGAATTTTTCTCGTTTACTTTCACCTATTTTATAGTTTCAGTGCTTTTTGTAAACCTTGCTTGGCGAGATTATCGGCTCCTTTATTTTTACTTTCAGGTATCCATTGAATGATAAGCAGTGTAAAATGACTTATTTTTTCTTTTATTTCTTGCAGATAAGGGATGAAATCTGGGTTTTTGCTATAATTTTTTTCAATGGCTTGAGAAACAACTTTACTATCCGTATAGATTATTATAGTGGTATGTGTTCGTTTTTGTTCATGTAGATAATCGAGTAGATAAGACAAGGCTGCAAATTCTGCTTGGTGATTGGTTAGATTTTGAAGTGGGAAACTTTTTTGAACTTGCTTTTTTTCTGTTAATAAAACAAAGCCTCCGCCACTAGGTCCAGGATTGCCTTTTGTTGCCGCGTCAACATAAACTTTTATCATAGATGTCACCTCTAGGATTTATTATACAAAAACAAAATGTAAATAACAAAGGAGAATAGAATGGTAAAAAAAATACGTTGGTATCCGGAGTTATCGACCAACATTATTTATTGGTCCATTGCATTTATTACCTTATTTTTAAGCTTTATTTTTTCTTTAGAAGCAGCGTCGTTTCATTGGAAGAGTTTGGTATTTTTATTGTTGTTTTTTATTTCATGGAGAGCAACGAGACGTCGTTTTTTAATAGTGACAGAAGATGGCATTATTATCACTTATGCTTTATTACGAAAACAAAAAGTCATTTCGTACACATCTATAAAAGAAATGTCGATGAAAAATAATCAATTATCGATTCTACTAAAAAATGAAAAAGTACTAGATCTACATATTAAGAAAAAAGACACCGATGATTTTAAGGAGGCTGTGAATGCCTTTGTGCCTGACTCTTTGCCTATTTTGTATAAAGCATGACGGTTTTTTTCGTTGACTTTTTAATAGAGTGGAAAATATTTAGAAAAAGCGTTTTTTAGGGGGTGCATTCTTAAATATAGTTCGGTATAATAAGGATATAAGTATTATTTTTATGTTTTTTTCGAATAAAGTTCGTAAAAAAAGGAGTGCCTCATGAAAAAAGATATTGAAATTGCTCAATCTGCTGAGATTAAACCTATTTTAAAGATTGCTCAAAAAGTAGATTTGACTGAAGAGAACCTAGAATATTATGGCAAGTACAAAGCAAAAATCGAAAGTACTACACTAGAAAAAAAGAAAAAGCTTGGAAAATTAGTATTGGTAACCGCGATTAACCCTACACCTAGTGGCGAAGGAAAATCGACGGTTTCTATTGGTTTAGCGGATGCTTTAAATAGATTAGGGAAAAAAACTATCTTGGCCTTACGTGAACCTTCAATGGGACCTGTAATGGGGATGAAAGGTGGCGCAACAGGCGGTGGTTTTTCACAAGTTCTCCCAATGGAAGATATTAATTTACATTTTACGGGAGATATGCACGCCATCACTGCTTGTAATAATGCCTTATCAGCTTTTATCGATAATCACATTCATCAGGGAAATGAGCTCAATATCGATCCGAGAAGAATTCTTTGGAAACGCGTGGTTGATATCAACGATCGGGCACTTCGACAAATCGTGGTGGGATTGGGTGGTCCATTAAAAGGAGTTCCAAGAGAAGATGGTTTTGATATTACTGTAGCTAGTGAAATTATGGCTGTCTTATGTTTAGCTACTGATCTTGAGGATTTGAAAAATCGTTTGAAAGAAATTGTAATTGGCTATACTTATGAAAAAGCACCCATTCGCGTTCAAGATTTAGGGGTACAAGGTGCTTTAACGGTTCTTTTGAAAGACGCTATAAAACCAAATCTTGTCCAAACAATAGAAGGCACACCTACTTTGATACATGGGGGGCCTTTTGCCAATATTGCACATGGTTGTAACAGTGTGATAGCGACAAAAACCGCTTTAAAATTAGGGGATTATTGCGTGACTGAAGCTGGCTTCGGAGCCGATTTAGGTGCTGAAAAATTTTTAGATATCAAGGTTCCGATTTTAAAAAAGGCGCCAGATGTCATTGTGATAGTTGCCACCATTCGTGCCCTAAAAATGAACGGTGGTGTAAATAAAAAAGATTTGAAACAGGAGAATAAAAAAGCTGTACAAAATGGGTTTGTCAATTTAAAACGACATATAAAAAATATGAAAAGTTATGGCGTACCCGTAGTTGTTTCTATTAACCAATTTGAAACAGACACCAGACAAGAAATAGAAGTCGTAGAAGCTCTTTGCCAAAAAGAAGGTGTAACGGCTTGTCCTACAACTGTTTGGGAAAATGGAGGTCAAGGAGGAATCGCCTTGGCTCAAGCAGTTGAAAAAGCATGTAGTGAATCAAATGGACCTTCTTATCAACGTTTGTATCAAAATGAAACATCGATTGAAGAGAAAATTCGTACCATTGCGACAAACTTATATGGCGCAAAAGATGTTTCTTTTTCAAATAAAGCAAGAAAACAATTGGTAGAACTTAAAAAGAATGGTTGGCAAGAACTGCCTATCTGCATGGCTAAAACACAGTATTCCTTTTCAGATGATCCGACACTTTTGGGAGCACCAGTTGATTTTACATTGACCATTCGTGAGTTGATTCCCAAGTTGGGAGCAGGTTTTATTGTCTGTTTGACAGGTGATGTTATGACGATGCCAGGACTTCCCAAAAAACCAGCTGCTCTGAATATGGATATTGACTCAGAAGGCAAAATAAGTGGCTTATTTTAACGACGTAAGATCTTAGATAAAGACTTCTAAGATCTTTTTCGTTTTAGAAAAATATAGAATAAATCTTCTCTTGGTGTTACCATTCACGGTTAACTGTGCCCACCAAGCCCACACTACGCAACTATGTCTGCTATTGTCGTCTGTGGGACCAACTTGAGCCAAGGTCTCAGGTCTGTCAAACTCTAAACAGAAACTAGACGCTAAAACGCCAAGTTTCTGTCAGTCACATTGACTCCTTTTTCACGGCAACTTCCAAATTATATTTGCTTGGTTGTGCTGACAAAAAGAACTCGAACGAAGAGATTTTATCTAAAATTAATGTATTTCTTTATTATTCATAGTATACTGTAAAAGACAAGGAGGAGTAGCATGGCCGATAATGCAGAGACATTTTTGAGTAGTTTTAATCGTATTGAGAAATGGATGAGAGAGGAATTAGATAATCCGCGAAACATGGGGTTTAGTCAGATGGTGCGTGTTCTAAGTAAACATGAAGAATTGCCAATTAAAAAATATGAAGATGATTTATTACAAATATCACAATTGAGAAATGCAATCGTCCATGAACAAATTGACGAAAATTTCATTATTGCCGAACCAAACGAGTGGATTATTGGTCGGATTAAAAAAATAGAAGCTGAACTTTCCCAACCAGAATTAGTTTTACCACGCTTTGCCAAAAACGTGACTGGGTTTGAACAAAATCTTCCAATTGTCGAATTATTAAAAATCGTCGCTAACAAACGTTATTCCCAATTTCCACTTTATGATAAAGGAAAATTTCAAGGGTTAATCACGCTTAGAAATTTAGGTTATTGGTTTGCCAAAGAAAGCCAGAATGGTGAAATCAGATTACAAGCTCGTACTGCAAAAGAACTAATCTTACAAGAAGAAAAACAAGAAAATTACGCTTTTGTAGCAGCGACTACACGGGTGTCTAAAATTGAGACGATGTTTCATGGAAATCCACGTCTAGATGCCGTATTCATTACTAAAGATGGTGATCCAAATGGCAATCTATTAGGAATTATTCGTCCACAAGATGTATTTAATTTATAAGTAAAGGAATGATTGGATTGCTTTTTGTTTATTTTTTGATCAGCTTTGTCTTGATTGGTCTTGATCAGTGGATGAAATATTGGATTGTTTCAACGATTTCTTTAGGAGAAACAAGAGAATTTATCCCACATCTTTTATCATTGACGTATATCCAGAATTCGGGAGCTGCTTGGAGTATTTTAGAAGGTAAAATTTTATTTTTTGCGATCATTACATTGGTGACAGTTGGTGTCGTCCTTTATTTTTTAATTCGTGGTCGAAACGGAAACAAGCTATTAAATATCGGTTTATCTTTGATTTTAGCAGGCGCGATTGGAAATTTTATTGATCGTATTCGATTGGGATATGTCGTTGATATGTTTCAAACTGAATTCATGAATTTTCCGATTTTTAATATTGCTGATGCTGCCTTAACGATTGGCGTCTTATTCGTTTTTATTTATTCACTTTTTGAAGAAAAATGGAAAGGTTGAGCTATGGAAAAAGAAATTAAAATCGTCATCAATGAACAAACTGGACGACTCGATAAGGTTTTAGCGGAACAACTAAAAGAAAGTCGTTCAAAAATACAACAATGGCTACAAGATGGGGCCGTTTTATTAGAAGGACGTCCTGTAAAAGCGAACTATAAGGTGAAATCAGGCGACCAAATTTTAATAACGCTACCTGAAGCCAAATCGTTAGAATTACTTCCACAAAATATTAAACTTGACATTGTTTATGAAGATGAAGATGTGGCGGTTGTAAATAAACCTCAAGGAATGGTGGTTCATCCTTCTCCAGGACACCCACAAGATACCTTAGTTAATGCTTTGTTGTATCATTTAGATAATTTGTCGACAATCAATGATGTGATCCGTCCTGGTATCGTTCATCGCATCGATAAAGATACTTCTGGTTTATTGATGATTGCCAAAAACGATGTTGCTCATGCTAGTTTAGCGCAACAATTAAAAAATAAAACATCTACTCGAAAGTATATTGCTTTAGTACATGGAACGATTTCCCATGAAAAAGGAACGATCAATGCCCCTATCGGCCGTTCTACCGTTGATCGAAAAAAACAGGCAGTGATGGAAAATGGAAAAACAGCCGTTACACATTTTACGGTTTTAGAGCGATTTGAAAACTACACGTTGCTTGAACTGCAATTAGAAACGGGACGGACCCATCAAATTCGAGTGCATATGCAATATATCGATCATCCGGTAGCAGGAGATCCAATTTATGGACCAAAACATACATTAAAAGGAAATGGACAATTCTTACATGCTCAAGAATTGGGATTTACCCATCCAAGAACTGGGGAAAAAATGTTGTTTTCTGCGCCATTGCCAAAAATATTTGAAGAAAAGATAAACTTTCTTCGCGAAATCGATTGATTTATTTTTAATCTTTCTGTATAGTAAAAGAAATAAAATAGTTTTCCTTTAAGTTAGTCCCGTGAGGCTAAAAAGGACGTGTTGACAACTGAGAGATTCTGCGGAATTCTTCTGGTTTGTCAAAGTACTTACTCTATCCATAAAGGATTTGAAAGAAAGTAGACAAACACTCCTGCCTTACTTGGGCAGGAGTTTTTTCATGTCTAGAGGCTACTTTTATGGAAAAATTATCGAGGAGGAAGAAAAATGACATCAAAAGAAGTCATCGATGCAGTAACAATGAAACGAGCGTTAACCCGTATTACTTATGAAATCATTGAACGAAACCAAGGAATCGAGGATTTGGTGATTATAGGAATTAAGACAAGAGGAATCTATATTGCCCAAAGAATCGCTCAGCGTCTCAAACAATTGGAAAGTGTTGATATACCCGTGGGAGAATTAGATATTACCCTCTATCGAGATGATAAAAAAGAGATGGAAGAACCTGAAATTAACGCTTCAAGCATTCCTGTGGACCTTGAAGGAAAAGAAGTTATATTGGTTGACGATGTGTTGTATACAGGACGAACGATCCGTGCTGCTTTGGATGCCTTAATGGATTATGGCCGACCTCAACGTATATCTTTGGCGGTATTAGTTGATAGGGGGCACCGCGAACTGCCCATTCGACCAGATTTTATTGGGAAAAATATTCCTACTTCTCTTTCAGAAGAAATTGTTGTAGAAATGGAAGAAGTAGACGGAAAAGATCGTATCCTAATCAGAAATGGGGAAAATAGATGAAGACAAAAGAAGAGTTTCGAAATCCTGATGCCATCTTAGATATTCATGATAAACCAACCTTTTTTTCTTGGATTGGACTTAGTTTACAACATCTTTTTACTATGTTTGGAGCTACCGTATTAGTGCCAATTTTAGTAGGTTTAGAACCAAGTATCGCCTTATTTAGTTCAGGTGTAGGCACTTTGTTATATATTTTGATAACAAAAGGCGCTGTGCCAGCTTATCTCGGTAGTAGCTTTGCTTTCATTACTGCTATGCAAGCGTTGATGAGTTCTGAAGGCTATCCAGCAGTTGCCCAAGGAATTATTTATTCAGGAGTGGTTTATGTCATTGTGGCTTTGATCATTGCAAAAGTTGGTTCCAGCTGGGTTGATCGATTATTGCCGCCAATAGTGGTGGGACCGGTCATTATGGTTATTGGTTTAGGTCTTGCCAGCAATGCCGCTGAAAACGCCATGTTCAACCAAGGACAATATGATACAAAATTCATGATTGTAGCTCTGTTTACTTTAGCTTTAACGATTTTTTTCAATATGTATCTCAAGGGATTTCTAAGCTTGATTCCCATACTATTAGGTATCATTGGAGGCTATTTGTTTGCCCTAGCTGTAGGTATTGTGGATTTAGAACCAGTCAAAGCTGCTCCTTGGCTTACTATGCCTGATTTTCAAGTGATGTTTGTCGATTATGAATTTAAATTTTCAATTGCTGCCTTAACGAGTATGGCGCCAATTGCTTTAGTCACCATGACTGAGCATATGGGGCATTTGATGGTTTTGAATAAATTAACCAAAAGAGATTTTTTTGAAACACCAGGTCTGAAAAAAACAATACTTGCTGATGGTCTTTCGACAATCATTGGTGGTTTTATAGGAGGACCTCCTACGACAAGTTATGGTGAAAACATTGGGGTCTTAGCGATTACCAAAGTTCATAGCGTGTTTGTTTTAGGTGGCGCTGCTGTGCTGGCAATCTGTTTTAGCTTCATCGGAAAAATAAGCAGCCTGATCTATTCTATTCCTAGTCCGGTTATTGGCGGAATCAGTTTCTTATTATTTGGTGTGATAGCCTCTAGTGGTCTGCGGATTTTGATTGATAATAAAATCGATTATGATGAAAAAAGAAATTTAGTGATTACAGCTGCTATTTTAGTCATTGGTATCGGTGGGGCGTATATACAAATTGCAAATTTCCAATTAACCAGTATGGCTTTAGCGACCTTGGTTGGTATTATTTTAAATTTGATTTTGCCAGCAAAAGCTCGTAGTGAAGACAACTAGAAAAAGGGGCGCTTATAAAAAATGGAGTACGATGAGTCTGTTTCTTTTAATCATTTGGTAAGTGTGGAAAGTTTGACGAATCAAGAAGTTTTAGGCCTGATCAGACGGGCGAGTGCTTTTAAAAATGGCGCTAGTTGGACACCTTCAAATAAACCGATTTTTGTGACTAATTTATTTTTTGAAGATAGTACACGAACACATAAAAGTTTTGAAGTTGCTGAAAAAAAATTAGGTTTAGAGGTTATTTCTTTTGATGCAACCACAAGCTCCATCAAAAAAGGAGAAACCTTGTACGATACTTTGTTGACACTTTCAGCTATCGGTGTAGATATAGCGGTTATTCGCCATAGTAAGGAGCGCTACTATGAAGAGTTGCTTAACAGTCCGACGATTTCTTGTCACATTATAAACGGTGGAGATGGTAGTGGTCAGCATCCTAGTCAATGTTTATTAGATCTAATGACAATTTATGAAGAGTTTGGTACGTTTCATGGGTTAAAAGTGGCCATTGTTGGTGATATTAGTCATTCAAGAGTAGCACGATCGAATATGCAATTGCTACAACGCCTGGGCGCTAGTGTTTACTTTTCTGGTCCTAAAGATTGGTATGATTCGTCTTTTGAAACATATGGACACTATTTACCTTTAGATGAATTGGTAAAAATAGCAGATGTCATGATGATGTTAAGGGTTCAACACGAGAGACATCACACAGAGACTAATTTTTCCAAGGAACGTTATCATAAAGAATATGGATTAACGAAACAACGTGCCGGTCAAATGAAAAAAGAAGCGATCATCATGCATCCAGCACCAGTAAACCGCGACGTTGAATTAGCAGGTGAATTAGTAGAGAGCAAACAATCCCGTATCGTTACCCAAATGAGAAATGGCGTTTATATACGAATGGCCGTTCTACAAGCTGTTTTAAACAATAATTAACCCTTTCAATAAATTAGAAAGTGAGGCATTCTTATGCAAACATTAATAAAAAATGGTCAAATCCTGTCCCATGACAATCAATTGATTCCAGCTGCGATTTGGATCAAAGATGACAAGATATATGCGATTGGAGAACAATTTGAGGAAGCTGATTTTGAACAAGTAATCGACGCGAAAAATCAATTTGTTTGTCAAGGGCTTGTTGATGTTCATGTTCATTTTCGAGAACCTGGATTTACCTATAAAGAAACCATTAAGACAGGAAGTCAAGCTGCTGCTAGAGGGGGATTTTCAACGGTTTGCGCCATGCCCAATTTAGATCCTGTACCAGATTCTGTTGAAAATTTTTTAAAAATTCAACAACTAATTGAAAAAGATGCTGTTGTTCATGTGAAACAATATGCCTCGATTACTGAAGAATTAAGAAGTGATGTACTGGTTGATCAAAAAGCATTGCGTCAAGTAGGCGCTTTTGCCTTTACCAACGATGGAGTCGGTGTACAAAGTGCTGGTACCATGTATCAGGCAATGAAAGAGGCAGCTGAAAATGACGTTTCCATTGTTGCACATACAGAAGATGAGTCCTTATTATTTGGTGGTGTCATGCATGAAGGGAAGCGATCAAAAGAATTAGGGTTGCCTGGTATCTTAAGTATAACCGAATCTTCTCAAATCGCCCGTGATTTACTGTTGGCTGAAGCGACAGGGGTTCATTATCATATCTGTCATGTTTCCACAAAAGAAAGTGTTCGCGTCATACGCGAAGCTAAACAGGCTGGTATTCATGTCACGGCTGAAGTTTGCCCCCATCATTTGATCTTATGCGACAATGATATTCCTGAAGATAATGGGTTTTGGAAAATGAATCCTCCTTTAAGAGGAAAAGAAGATCAACAAGCCTTAATTCAAGGTTTAGTGGATGGCACCATTGATTGTATTTCGACAGACCATGCGCCTCATGGCTTTGATGAGAAAAATCAAACATTTATGAAAGCCCCCTTTGGAATCGTGGGTTCAGAATACGCCTTTGCTCTGATTTATACACAATTTGTAAAAACAGGTATCTTTACCTTGGAACAAGTAATCAATTGGATGGCGGTCAAACCTGCTGAAATTTTTGGTATGCCTACTGGACGACTTGAAATTGGTCAAAAGGCAGATATAGCAGTTTTTGATTTAGAGCATCACTATAACGTTGATGACCAACTATTTTTATCAAAAGGTAGCAATACACCTTTTGTGGGTTGGAATCTTTTGGGAAATACCCTTTATACTTTGGTAGATGGCAATATTGTATGGCAATTTTCAGAGTAGAGAATAAGGACATAGATAGGAGATAGGACATGAAACGTTGGTTGATTTTGGAAGATGGCACTTATTTTGAAGGAGAAGGTTTCGGTGCTCATACAAATGTTTTTGGAGAAATCGTTTTTACCACAGCGATGACTGGTTATCAAGAAACGATTACTGACCAAAGTTATAACGGTCAAATCATTACTTTCACTTACCCTATGATAGGCAATTACGGTATTAATAGAGATGATTACGAATCAATTGCTCCAACTTGTAAAGGAATTGTTGTCAAAGAACAGGCTCGTTTGGCTAGTAATTGGCGTAGTCAAATGACGGTAGATGAGTTTTTAAAACAAAAGAATATTCCAGGAATTGCCGGTATAGACACACGTGCACTTGCTCGAAAAATTCGTCAAAAAGGAACGATGAAAGCCAGTATCGTAGACCAAGAAACGGATTTTAATCACGCCTATGATCAATTGAAAGCGGCCGTGCTTCCGACCAATCAAGTGGAACAGGTATCTACGACAAAACCTTATCCTAGTCCTGGGGTTGGACATACTGTCGTTGTGATCGATTTTGGCTTAAAGCATAGTATTATGCGTGAATTATCTAAGCATAATTGTAATTTGATGGTTCTGCCGTATACAACACCAGCTAAAGAAATTTTAGAACTTGCCCCTGATGGCGTGATGTTGACTAATGGACCCGGAGATCCCAAAAGCCTTCCAGAAGCGATCCAAATGATTCGAGAGATTCAAGGCAAACTTCCTATTTTTGGAATTTGTTTAGGCCATCAATTATTCTCACTGGCAAATGGATGTGATACTTATAAAATGCGTTTTGGACATCGGGGATTGAATCATCCAGTTAAAGAAATTGCGACAGGAAAAATTGATTTCACTTCTCAAAATCATGGCTTTGCTGTGAATCCTCAATCAGTAGATCCAGAAAAATTAATGATTACGCATGTAGAAATAAATGATGGCACAATTGAAGGGTTACGCCATCGCCATTATCCAGCTTTCAGTGTCCAATTTCATCCTGATGCTGCTCCAGGCCCTCATGATGCCGCGCATTTATTTGATGAATTTATTGAAATGATGGATGCAGGAAAGGATCGTGAGTAAAAATGGCAAAAAGAATAGATATTCATAAAATATTAGTGATTGGTTCAGGACCTATTGTTATCGGACAAGCCGCAGAATTTGACTATGCGGGAACTCAAGCCTGTCTTTCTTTAAAAGAAGAGGGGTATGAAGTCATTTTAGTTAATTCAAATCCAGCAACAATCATGACCGACAAAGAAATTGCTGATAAAGTTTATATTGAACCAATCACTTTTGAATTTGTTTCACGCATTTTACGAAAAGAAAGACCCAACGCCATTTTACCCACATTAGGTGGACAAACAGGGTTAAATATGGCCATGGAACTTGCGAACTCTGGTATTTTAGACGAACTTAACATTGAACTATTAGGAACAAAGCTTTCGGCAATCGACCAAGCGGAAGATCGCGAATTATTTAAAAAATTAATGGAAGAATTGCACCAACCTATTCCTGAATCAACGATTGTGAATACAACAGATGAAGCTATCGCATTTGCGAATCAAATCGGTTATCCAGTGATTGTAAGACCAGCCTTTACTTTAGGAGGAACTGGTGGGGGAATTTGCGATAATGAAGCTGAATTACGACATATAACCGAAAATGGTCTTTCTCTTTCGCCTGTAACCCAATGTTTAATCGAGCGTAGTATTGCCGGATTTAAAGAAATTGAATATGAAGTGATGCGTGATTCTTCTGATAATGCCATTGTGGTTTGTAATATGGAAAATTTTGATCCAGTGGGAATTCATACCGGAGATTCAATCGTCTTTGCTCCCAGTCAAACATTATCAGACCAAGAATATCAATTATTGCGAGACGCCTCACTAAAAATCATTCGTGCTTTAAAGATTGAAGGAGGATGCAATGTCCAACTCGCACTTGATCCCAAAAGCTTTAATTACTATGTGATTGAAGTCAATCCCAGAGTTTCTCGTTCTTCAGCCTTGGCAAGTAAAGCAACGGGGTATCCGATTGCCAAAATTGCCGCTAAAATTGCTGTTGGTTTAACATTAGATGAGATGAAAAATCCTGTCACCGAAACGACTTATGCTGAATTTGAACCAGCTTTAGATTATGTGGTCGCAAAGATTCCTCGGTGGCCATTTGATAAATTTGAATCTGGGGATCGCCTATTAGGAACTCAAATGAAAGCGACTGGCGAAGTAATGTCCATTGGTAGAAATATCGAGGAATCACTATTAAAAGCTGTACGATCGTTAGAAGTTGGCTGCCATCATTTAGAGATTCCCGAGCTTATTAACATATCGGATAATGACCTTACAGAAAAACTAGTCAAAGCACAAGACGACAGAATTTTTTATGTTGCCCAAGCCTTTCGAAAAGGATATTCTATTGAAGAAATTGCCCAATTAACCAAAATCGATACTTTCTTTTTAGATAAAATCTTACATATTATCGAGATTGAAAAAGAATTAATTGAAAATAAAAGGGACGTTGACCTGTTAAAATTAGCCAAACAAAATGGTTTTACAGATAAAAAAATTGCTGAAATTTGGGGACAATCTAGCCAAGAAATTCGCCAATTGAGAAAAGAACAAAAGCTATTTCCAGTTTATAAAATGGTGGATACTTGTGCAGCTGAGTTTGAATCACAAACGCCTTATTTTTATAGTACTTATGAATTTGAAAATGAAAGTGTAGTGAGCAAAAAACCTTCTGTACTGGTGTTGGGATCAGGTCCTATACGAATCGGTCAAGGGGTTGAATTTGATTATGCGACGGTGCATTCTGTAAAAGCTATTCAAAGCTTGGGGTATGAAGCCATCATCATGAATAGTAATCCTGAAACAGTTTCGACTGATTTTTCAATTTCCGATAAACTTTATTTTGAACCTTTGACTTTAGAAGATGTATTGAACGTGGTGGATCTGGAAAAACCGCTTGGAGTAATTGTTCAATTCGGCGGACAAACAGCCATCAATTTGGCTGCTGGCTTAGATAAAGAAGGTGTCCCTATATTAGGAACCTCTCTAGAAAACTTGGATAGAGCTGAGGATCGTGATTTATTTGAACAAGCTCTAAAAAAATTAAATATTTTACAGCCACTAGGGGATACCGCAACTACTGAAAAAGAAGCAATTAAAATTGCAGAAAAAATTGGTTATCCCGTATTGGTTCGACCTAGCTATGTTTTAGGTGGGCGTGCCATGGAAATTGTGGATAATCAAACAGATCTTGAAGACTATATGAAAAATGCAGTAAAAGCTTCTCCAGAGCATCCAGTTTTAGTTGATCGTTATTTAATTGGTAAAGAATGTGAAGTGGACGCGATTTGTGATGGAACGACCGTTTTGATTCCTGGTATCATGGAACATATTGAACGTGCTGGTGTTCACTCAGGAGATTCTATGGCGGTTTATCCACCACAAAGTTTTTCAGATGAAATTATTGCAACGATTGAAGACTACACTAAAAAGCTTGCTTTGGGATTAAACTGCGTGGGCATCATGAATATTCAATTTGTTATTCACGATGAAAAGGTTTATGTGATAGAAGTTAATCCACGCGCTAGTCGTACCGTTCCATTTTTAAGTAAAGTGACAGGGATTCCTATGGCACAATTAGCAACGAAAGTTATTCTGAACGAGAAATTAGTTTCTCTAGGGTACTCAGATGGATTATATAAAACAAATGATAACGTACATGTGAAAGCACCTGTCTTTTCTTTCACAAAATTATTAAAAGTAGATACCTATTTAGGCCCTGAAATGAAATCAACAGGGGAAGTCATGGGCTCTGATAAAAATCTAGAAAAGGCATTATATAAAGCTTTTGAAGCTTCAGGATTACACATTCCGGAATTTGGCTCTGTTTTATTTACAATCGCTGA
>DXDB01000180.1 GCA_019115705.1 Candidatus Tetragenococcus pullicola
TCTGAACTACTAGGTGCTGAAACCATGTTGTATGCTGTTGTTGGTGATACAGAATTCGTATCAAAAGTGGATGCCCGTGACTTCCATAAACCAGGTGAACACATCGACTTGTCCTTCAACATGAACGATGCTCACTTCTTTGATAAAGACTCTGAATTGGTCATCAAAGAATAATTTTGTTAGTTCCTTACAGAATTTTTCTGTAAGTGACTTATATACATTTGTTTTCCTTATTTGTATCCCCCAAAAGAAACCGTCTGAATTTTTCAGACGGTTTTACTTCATCTATAAGAAAATAGGACTCTGAGTGTGAGATTCCCCCATACTTTTGTTTTTTATTGGTGTAATAACAAGTGCTAATCCACCCTGAAAAAAGACGATTTACTGGTTAATAGATTAAATTATTTAACAAAGGCTGACCTATTTGCTTGTTTACTAAGGAGTAGAAAAATTAAAAAAAGAGACGCTATCTTTTTGAGAAAATTTCTTGACAGAGTAAAAACTTTTTTGATATAGTAGGGAAAATTCAATAGGCAAACACTGTGAAAAAGAAAGTAAAAAATTTGTTTTTTCTTAGAGAGTCTCGTCTGGTGAAAAGAGATAAAAGACAACTTTTTGAAAATGGCTTTTGAGTGGACCTTCTGACTAGTTAAGAAGGTACGGAAAATACCGTTAAAAAATAACAGTCTCCAATAATTTGGGTACTGGTAGAGATAGTGCTTGTGAAAGTACTATGAAAAAAGGTGGTAACACGAATTAATCGTCCCTTTGTTAAAGTCTATGGCTTTGGCAAGGGACGATTTTTTTAATCTAAAAATAGGAGGGATCATATGACAAATCAAAGCACAAATAAGCGTACGAGTTCACCATTTCGTTACGATGTGGTCGGAAGCTTTTTACGACCAAAGAAGTTAAAAGAAGCACGTATCAAATTTCAAGAAGGACAGATCAGTAAAGCAGAACTAAAAAAGATTGAGGATACAGCCATCATTGATCTAATTAAAAAACAAGAAAAAATCGGGCTAAAAGCCGTAACTGATGGGGAATTTCGCCGTAGTTGGTGGCACTTAGATTTCTTCTGGGGCTTAAATGGCATTACTTTTAAAGAACCAGCACAGGGGTATCTATTTGAAGGAGAAGAAACGCGCAAAGGGACGGTAACCGTGACAGGGAAAGTAACTGGAAACAATCATCCTTTTGTGGAACATTTCAAATTTGTACGTGATCATGTGAGTGAAAAGACGCAAGTCAAACAAACAATACCGGCTCCTGCACAAATTTTAGGTGAAGTTTTCCGACCTGATAATATTTCTGATTTACGTCAATTTTATGCAACAGATGAGTTGTTTATTACCGATTTGGTTGCTGCTTATAAACAAGTGATTGCTGATTTGTATTCAGCAGGTCTACGGACTTTGCAATTAGATGATTGTACTTGGGGAATTTTAGTGGCACCTTTTCCAGAGGGGTTTATTGACCCTAATGATTCGCGCACTGAAGCAGAGATTCGCGCTGATTTAAAAGAACTCTATGTTTCCGTCAATAATGCTGTAATCGAAGGACTTCCCGCTGATTTAACGGTGAACACGCATGTTTGCCGAGGAAATTACCATTCCACTTGGGCTTTTTCAGGTGGGTATGATGCGGTTGTAGATCCCTTGTTTACCCGAGAAAAAGTGAATGCTTATTATCTAGAATATGATTCCGATCGCTCAGGTGGTTTCGAACCTTTGCAATTTGTACAGCCTGATCAACTGGTCGTTTTGGGGCTAATTACTAGTAAAAACGGTCAGCTAGAAGATCGTGATCAAATTATTTCTCGAATCAAAGAGGCCAGTCAGTTTATTCCTTTAGACCGTTTATGTTTAAGCCCTCAATGTGGTTTTGCTTCAACGGAAGAAGGAAATATCTTAACAGAAAAACAACAATGGGAAAAAATTCGTTTGATTCGTTCTATTGCGAAAGAAATCTGGGGAATCGATTAAAATTGGAGGTAAATCAATGGCACAAGTAGAAAGTTTTACGTTAGATCATACCAAAGTAAAAGCACCCTATGTTCGGCTAATTGCCAAAGAACAAGGAACAAAAGGAGACGTAATCGCCAATTATGATCTACGTTTTGTTCAACCCAACGAAAAAGAAATCCCAACTGGTGCTCTCCATACATTAGAGCATCTGTTGGCTGATTTATTACGTGATCGAATTGATGGAATCATTGATATTTCGCCGTTTGGTTGTCGAACGGGATTTCATTTGATTACTTGGGGAGTGTATTCTCCTACTGTTATAGCAAAAGTGTTGACCGAGGTCTTAAACAAAATTGTCGATGATATCGAGTTTGAAGATGTCCAAGGCGTTACTGAAAAAGAATGTGGAAATTACCGTGACCATTCGCTTTATGGTGCCAAGGAATATGCTAAACTCGTATTGGAATCAGGTATCAGTGATGATCCTTTTGAGCGACACGTTGTAAAGTGAAAAGCTTTAATAGCTGTGAATCTTTTTTTCTTTGTTAAAAAAAGCAGCAAACTAGCCTATGAAACTTCCCCAAAATCATTGGAAGAATAAGTAAGAGTATTTAATGGTAACCACTGATTCTTGAATAAACCAGCGATTGTTGCTAGTGAAGCTTAAAAATAAATTGATTCTATTAAAAAAAGTTCGTTCTTGCTTTACGTGAAGAGTATCTTTTCACTGGTTTGTTTTTGTTTTTGTCTTTGGTAGTTTGATAATTCGGAGTAATCATCTAGTACTTACATCGATTATTTGAGATTTATGGCATTAGCCAGGTCAGAATACTCGTGACTTTAGTCATGTTTTGAAAAAAGTTTCTCAACCATTAACGAACATAACTGAAAAAAAGAACAGATAAATACTCAATTGGCATTGAAAGCCGCTGAATCATTTAAAAATACAAAAAAGAACGCCCTCAAATTGGGAGATTCGTAAGTGTAAAAACAAACTAACCGAGAGGGCGTATAACAAAAAAATAACACAAATTGTGAACGAACATAGTGTTTTTATTCCTGAGATTTTTTTAAAAAATCCCTCGTAATATCGTCATTCTTTCGTCTTTTTTTCGTTTCGCTAACTGCTAGCTGATGCAAAAAGCTCCCTAAAGAAATTTCTTTCATTTTTTTCTCAACCGTTGCTTGTAAAATAGCATATTCTTCCTGTAAAATTTCTTGAATATTGCCTCCAACAACACATTTTGATTCTGTATTTGTATCAATTTGAAACAATTCTTTATTGTCTAAACTTTGATAAATGTCATAAAAAGAAATTTCATTAATTTCTTTAGCAATAGATGGCGTTGGGCGTCCGTTTATGGTTTTGATCAAACCAGCATTTCTAAGATTTCCCATTATTTTGCGGACGTTCGTGGGATTAGTTTGTACACTTTCTGCGATGTTTATACTGGATAATCGATCCGAGTTTTGATAAATAGCGATATAAGAAATAATATGCACTGTATCGCTAAATTGCAAAGAATTCTTCATGTCGTTTATTGCCTCCAAAGAGTTTATTTATTTTTATAATTACAAATTCTTGACTATATTCCTATAATTCCTTATTATATACCTGTACGTTATAATTATACAGTGGTCTGTTCAAAAACAGACAGAAAGGAAGTAGAAATATGAGTATTTTAGTGACAGGTGCAACCGGTGGATTTGGGACTTATGCTTTAGCAGCCTTAAAAGATTTAATTTCTCAAGATGAAATTTTTGCTTTAGCCAGAAGTGAGGAAAAAGCGGCATCGCTTAAAGAAAAGGGTTTTTCCGTTAAAATTGCAACTTACGATGATCCAAAATCTTTAGAACAAGCTTTTCATGGTATAGATAGATTATTATTTGTATCTAGTAGTGAAATTGGTTCCCGTCAACCTCAGCATAAAAACGTCATTGATGCTGCCAAAAAAGCTGGCATCTCCTACATTGCTTATACAAGTTTTGGAAAAGCAAACACATCAACGAGTCCACTGGCGCAAGACCACGCATACACTGAAAAGTTAATCCTTGAGTCAGGAATTGACCATACTTTCTTACGCAACAATTGGTACCTTGAAAATGAAGGTGGCATAATTACTGCTGCCTTAAAGACTGGGAAATTTGTCCATGCTGGCGGTGAAGGTAAAGCTGGCTGGGGGCTAAAACGTGAATTTGCAGAATTAGCTGCTCGTGCTGTTTCTGGTAAATTTGATTTTCCAAGTATTCTTGAAGTTGGTGGCCCATTACTGACCTATCAAGAATTAGCCGAGGCTTTAGAAAATGTATCTGGTAAAAAGCTTGAAATCACTTCAACGGATGCAGATACAGCTTCACAATTTTTGCAAGATAGTGCAGGTTTTCCTAAAGAAGCAGCCGAATATTTTGCGTCAGCACAAGAAATTGTTAAAAGTGGTAGTTTAGCAGTTGAACCTGATGATATGGAAAAATATTTAGGCAAACCATTATCGTCTACAGAAGTTGCTTTAAAAGAGCTATTTATTAAATAAGCAAAATATTTTACAGATAAAAAGTGGACTGAAGATAGTGATTATCTTCAGTTCGCTTTTTGTTTAGAAAGATTCAAGAGCTGTGAAATAAAGTTATCGACTAATTTACTCTCTTGATTTTTTAGTTTGGCTATTCCATAAGTTAGCTTAACATCATATTCTAAAGGGACGATCATAACTTCGTCTTGGGAGTCTCCAATCACAAAATCTGGTAATATACTAATACCTAATCCGTTCTTGACCAACGTATATGATAATAAAACTGAATCTGAATAACAATAAGTTGCTTGCTCGCATGTCTGCCTTACCCAATGTTGAACTTTTTTTTGCTCAGGTGGACACTGCTGCTCGTTTAGCAAAATTATCGTTTCATTTTCTAGATCTTTGATTGTTAAAGAATCCTTCGTCGCTAATGTGTGATTTTTAGGAAGCGTGCAAACAAAGTGTCCTTCTTGTAAACTCTGAAATGATAGTTGTTTGGAATTTTGTAACGCATCAGCGGTTTGGAAGATTAAATCACATTGACCTTTTAATAAATATTTTTTCAAATAACTTTGCTTAAAGTTCTCCAAATAGACGTTTAAATGCGGATGGCTGTTGTTAAATTGTTTTATGATTAATGGTAAGAACTTTGTTTCAAAAACAGTTCCTGTATACCCAATCGTAATAGCTGAATTTGTCCGTTCGGCTACCATTTTGGAATTTTCGATGGATAGATCAAATTGTTCAAGTAAAGGCTCGATTTCTTGTAAAAAGATTGTTCCCGCTACAGTTAGGCTGACGCTATGCTGATTTCGATTTAAAAGTTGGATGCCAATCTCTTTTTCCAATGACTTTATGGCTTGAGAAACAGCTGGTTGAGTCAAATGAATATTTATAGCCGTTTGCGTATAACTTAAACTTTCAGCCAAATCTGTGAAAATTTTTAAATGATCCATATTCATTTTTAACACTCCTTGTTATAAGTTATTCTTATTAAAGATAACATTTTTCCATTTCAAACACAAAAAATAAAGTGATACACTTAAAGTGTAAAGAAATAATTAGAAGGAGGAAATTTACATGCGTTATATTGTTTGTGGTGCTGACGGGAAGTTAGCCGGTCGAATTGCAGAAAATATGATAAAAGAAGTCGGAGGTGAAAATCTGACGGTTACTGTTTGGAGTAAAAAGCGGGTACCAAGCAAAAAGATGGAACATTGGAAATCTGCAGGTGTAAGTGTTTTTGAAGCCAACTATGACGACATTGATTCATTAAGAAGAGCTTTTAAAGATGGAGATCGAATTTACATTGTTTCTGGCTTGGAAGTTGGAAAACGCGTACAGCAACATAAAAACGCGATTGACGTCGCCATTGAACAAGGTATTTCACACATCACATATAGTTCATTTATTGGGGCAACAGATCCGGCCTATGCTCACTTAGATGTTACGCCAGATCACACTGCTACAGAAAACTATCTGAAATCAACTGGGCATCCCTATACTGCCATGCGTAATAACTTATATTTGGAAAACTACTTAACCATGTACCCTATGCTAGCTAGAATGAGCAATCATATTTGGGCAAGTACAGCAATGGAAGGACGGGCAACCTTAGTCGCAAAAGATGACGCTGCTGCTGCCGCAACGGCTGTGTTGTTAGGAAAAGGTGGGGATCAGACTTCTTTTAATGTCTTTGGCTCAGAAGCTATCTCTGTACGTGAATTATGTAACTTAGTCAATGAAGTCTCTGGCATGAATTTAATTTACGACCCAGTTCCAGATGAAGAGTACTATCAATATCTAGAAAAATTACACATTCCACGTACCATTACAGGAGACTTTTCTCAGTCACCAGTACCATTTTCTGGAAATGACATTGTTTCAAATGATGCTTCTATTCGGGATGGATTACTAAATATAAAATCTGACGATGTAGAATTTCTTACAGGAAAAAAAGCCAAGACGGCGCGTGATATTGTGAAAGATTCAGCTTATGTTTGGGAAGATAACGTAACTAACTGGTCTCAAATGCATTAGAAGAATAAGTAAGAGTAATTAAAAGGAACCGTTGATTCTTAAATAAACCAGCGATTGTTGCTAGTGAAGCTTAAAAATAAATTGGTATCAATGATCATATGAAAGAGTAACTTTGCATACTGACAAGGTTGCTCTTTCATTTGTTTTCTCGATTTAAGGGCTCGAAAGCTTCTTTATTCAATTTGTCCCTTCCAAGTCGACATACCACCCATGACATTTGTCACTTGGTATCCGTGACTACTTAAAAAAGTACATGCTTGCGCTGAACGTCTACCAGATTGGCAAATGACGTAATAAGATGTATTTTTGTTCAGTTTATCAGAGCACAGACTCAATTGACTTAAAGGTAGATTATGTGCATTGGGTATGTGACCGCTTGCGAATTCTTCCTTTTCACGGACGTCTAAAATAGATAGCAATTTCTTTTTTTGTTTTTGATAAAATTCATCATTTGCAATGGATTGATACACGATCGATTCCTCCAGTTTCATTAGTTGGTTATTTGAAAGGACGCTAAAGCTGATTCTCTCTCAAAGTCTCTTAACTATATATGAAACAAAACGAATGAAAAGTCAAAGATATTGTTTTTTCGAAATTCTTGAACGTTACAATTCACGGTCGAATGAGTTCACTGCATTTGGCAATTGACTTATTTTAAGACAGTTTGGAATCATCGTGAGCCTTCATCTCGGCTTTCAAGCATAAAGCTCTCAGTAACCACTAAAGTAGTAACTGAGAGTAATTCACATTGAATTCTTTATACGGCGACAAAGCATATCAATCGTTGCCTTGGGCGAAGTCTGTCTCGAGTTTATTTGATTGGTTCAAAAATAAAATTTTGTAACTTTTGGTTTCTTAATTGATGAAATCTGTTCGAGTGAGCTCTTTACTTTCGTAAAACGAAGCGAATGTGGCTGCGAAATCGCCGTGAATGGTTACTCCATGACTTTTTTAGAAATTGTGCAGTGGCAAAAAGACCTTCAGCATTTTATTTGTCTTTTTAACAAAAAGATGAAACAATAAAAACAAAACTCTATTAATTCGAATGGCTTAAGAAAGGAAACAGTACTATGGGGAATATTCTATTAGGCTTGATACCAGCGTTAGGTTGGGGTGTTCAACCGCTGATTTTACAAAAAATCGGTGGAAAAACAACGAATCAACAAATGGGAATGGCAATGGGGGCGTTTCTATTTTCTTTAGGAGTTCTTATTTTTCATCAGCCAGAAACATGGAGCTTTAAGCTGATTGCCGCTTCTTTTATCTGTGGATTTGTTTGGTCATTAGGACAAATCACACAAATCAAGAGTTTCCATTTGATCGGGGTCTCAACAGCTATGCCCATTTCCACAGGCATGCAATTAATTGGAGTCACTTTGGTCGGTATTTTTTACTTCCATGAATGGACAGGCAAAATGGATTACATCTATGGAATCAGCGCAATAGTTGTGATTATTATTGGTGTTTTTTTGACAGCTTTTCAAGAGAATAAGGAAACCGCAAACGATGGAAAAAATATGAAACAAGGAATCATTGTCTTATTGATTTCGACAGTTGGACAAGTCCTTTATAATGTCATTCCACGTGTAGCAGATATCAATGGTTGGGATGCCGTGGTACCACAGTCAATAGGGATGATTTTAGGATCAATGCTGTGTAGTCAATTTTTTGCTGACGAACCGAATTTATTTGGCAAGAAATCTTTCCAAAATATATTAGCAGGAATCGCATTTGCGGTAGCTAATATAACCATTATGCTTTCCAATGCAGCCAATGGTGTTGCTTTAGGGTTTACACTGTCTCAAATGAACGTACTGGTTTCAACGATTGGTGGCTTGCTCTTTTTAAAAGAATCAAAAACATCCCAAGAAATGAAGTTAACCATTGGAGGATTACTCCTAATTGCTGCCGGCGGGATTTTGATAGGTTTAACAAAATAGAAGAATTTCTCCAGAAGTTTGCTGTGTAAAGGCTTCTGGAGAGATTTTTTAGTAGGCATGGACAGTTACTGACTCTACCATATGTTGGTATAATGTGGGTAATTCTGGATGCCTATGGGCTATTTCTGCATAGTGTTCAAGTGAAGTATTTAGATATGTATCTATCTTTATACCGGTTTCATTAGTTTTATTACTTAATGGAAAATAGGTTAGGATAGGCCCTTCAAATAGACTAGATAGAAAAAGAAGACGGAGCATCGCTGATTGTAAAGGGCATATCATTCTTTTTGAAAAATCTGTAGCATTTCCAAGAGCATAAGCAACCTTATCATTTATTTCTGAATGAAGCCATAGTGGTTCGACCCCTGTGAGTTGCTTCCACAGAAATAACAAGGAACGGTCCTCCACCTTGAAAGGGAGGGCTTCAGAAAAATAACCAGAAGTAAGTTTAAATGGTTCGATACGAAACCCTTGGGTAATACGAAACTGATGGACTTCTTGATAACGGTTAAAATAAGTTACACCGTTTCGTATAATTGGTGGATCCACGATTAAAGAAGTTAAGAACAAAAACCAACGAATTTGTAATTCATCGCCTTTTAAAATAGGGTGTTTCTTGAATGAAATTTCAATGCAATAAGGCTTCAAGAAATCTTTGAGTATTTCTTTTTTGCGAGATAACGTAGGATAAGCAACGTTCATTTCTTTTGCTAAGTCAGCTAAACAAGCATAGGGATCTTTTATGATATTTAATAAGAATTGAAACGTAATACTACGATGAAGAAGTATACTGAGAAAATCTTGTTCATATGTTGGATAAAAAACTGCGCGAACTTTCTTTTTTCGATAAATAAATGCAACGCCAGCTTCTCTTTGTCTACCTGATTCTTGCCAACGTTTGATCCGTTCCTTTAATTTGCTAGGCCTACATTTTAAACTTTGTACTAATTGACTTATCTCTTGTGGATTTTTCTTTTTAAGTTCACAAAATAGCTGGTAATAAATGATATCTTGGCTGTCAATCAATAAATCAAACACGTTATCACCTCAAAAAAAATGTATCATAGAAGAAAAATATAGGCAAAAAATCTTAAAACAAAAAAATCGATATAAATGATGATGAAACCCATTTATTTTTCTAAATGGTAAAAAATAAGTTGCTTTTCATCAGTTTTTGGCCAAATTGGTTATTTAATGACAGCTAATACTTTCTTTTTCGAAGAATAATTTTTTTATGTAGAAAAAAATTGATTAGGAAGTAAACAGTGCCTTATCTGAAACAACAGTGATTGGAAACATAATTTTTATAGAAACTACTCAGAATAAAATACAGTGGGAATACCTCGGTGTTATCGAGGTATTCCCACTGTATTTATATCTTAAAGATTGGTAGCTAATTTCTGATTTTTGTCATCAAACTTATGGTTGTGTGAAGAAACAACGCCAAAATCAGGACTCTCTGGTGAAAGATAGCTCTTGATTTGATTCATACTAGAAGCGCCATCTTGAAAAGCACCGGCTAATAATCCTAATTTGCCAACTGAACGATGAATGTCTCCTGCCGCAAAAATGCCGGGTACATTGGTCAAGGTAGGTTGCTGGCAATACAGATAAAAGTCATCTTCTTTCATAAAATCAAAGGAAAGATCTTTCAGTAATCTCGAATCGCGCGTATGACCGTATTGGACAATCAAATGGTCACAATAAAAGATTTTGTTGTTTTCTTTGACGGCAATTTTCAACTGATCTTGGTCTTTAGAAACGGAAGCGATGGTGTGTTCTAAGTGTAAATGACCACCGTTTTGAATAAAGCGACTCACATTTTTTTCTAGAGCTTTCAAGTGTTTACCTCGGTAAACTAGCGAGACTTCACAGCCAAGAGACAAGCATTCATTGGCATAATCAAGGGCTGCATTGCCGCCACCAGTCACGATTATTTTTTGTCCATAAATCTGCGAATGCTCAGGAAATGTATAATGGATATTAGACTGGGCATTTTTTTCAATTGGTATATCTAATTGAATGGGAGTAACAATACCGCCACCGATTGCAAATAAAACAGCACGACAAGGATAAACTGCTTGTTTTTCATCAATGACATAAAAAAGATCGTTTTTTTTAACAATCGTGTTCACTTTTGTATCTGTGAAGATTGTAGGCTCAAATGTCTTTGCCTGAGCAATTAAGTTGTCTTTAATTTGTTTCCCTTTGGTGGGTGGCAGAGCGCCGATATCCCAGACAAATTTTTCAGGATAAAAGCTGAGTTTGCCACCTAATTGTTCTTGTGCTTCCAAAATGGTGACAGACATTTCTCGTAGTCCCCCATAAAAGGCGGCATACAAACCAGCTGGCCCACCACCAATGATAACGACATCAACGATTTTTGCAGTCATGTGAGTCCTCTTTTCCTTGCTTGAATTTATACGTTACTTAAAAATAAATTCCATTCTAATTGAAAATGATTCTCATTAAAAAATAGCATAAGAAAGATGAGAAAGCAATTACTTTTCAGTGCCATGCAAATTTGTTTCTGAAGTTCTTGTTGCCATTCACGGTCGAATCAGGCGCATCATTTGGCATAAAAGATAACGTTGAGCCGATTAATTGCTTTTTGAAGAAAAAGGCATATCATAAAAATGATAGAAAATTGCCTAAGAAAATAAACGAACAGACCGAGAGTAGCGTTTCGGTTTTTTCATATGACATCATGAAATGATGGTATTTGTTTTGCGACAGTTTTCAAATTTTCAATAGATATACCCTCTTTGAAAAGAGTGGTAAAGAGGGAATGGAGGAATAAAAATGATGGACATTGTGACCTTAGGAAGATTCCAATTTGCAATGACGACGATTTTTCACTTTTTCTTTGTACCGTTTTCTATTGGAACGGCTTTTGTCGTTGCTATTATGGAAACTTTATATGTGACAAAAAAAGAGAATGTGTATAAGAAAATGGCGAAGTTTTGGGGGAATATCTTCTTGTTAAGCTTTGCTGTAGGAGTTGTGACAGGAATTATCCAAGAATTTCAATTTGGAATGAACTGGTCCGATTATTCTCGCTTCGTCGGTGATATTTTTGGTGCCCCATTGGCAGTTGAAGCACTATTGGCCTTTTTTATGGAATCGACTTTTTTAGGACTGTGGATTTTTACATGGGACCGAGTGAATCCAAAACTACACGTCCTGTTTTTTTGGTTGGTAACCCTGGGGTCTCTTTTATCAGCTTTTTGGATCTTAGTAGCCAACAGCTTTATGCAACATCCAGTCGGTTATACAATCCGAAATGGCCGAGCTGAAATGAATGATTTTGGCGCATTGCTCAAAAATCCGCAAGTATGGTATGAATTTAGTCATGTGGTTGCTGCGGCTATAACAATGGGCGGTATTTTAATTGCGGGAATGGCTGCCTTTTCTTTGTTAAAGAAATATTCAGTCAGTGAAATTAGTCAAATCATTTACAAGAAGTCACTACGTATCGGCTTAGTTGTTGCTTTATTTGGCTCAATTGGTGTTTTAGCAGCAGGCGATTTACAAATGAAAGCTTTAGTAGAAGATCAACCAATGAAATTTGCGGCAACAGAAGGACTTTATGAAGATTCTGGAGATCCCGCCGAATGGACGTTGGTTGCCTTTATGGATGAGGCAGAACATAAACGTATTTTTGGTATCCATGTACCTTACATGTTAAGTATTTTAGCTTACAATAAGCCCTCTGGTTCGATTCAAGGCATGAATTCAATAAATGAGGAATTGGTTGCTCAGCATGGAGAAGCTGATTATTATCCACCAGTGAATGCTTTGTTTTGGAGTTTTCGAATCATGGCTGGCTTTGGTTTCCTTATGTTAGGTGTAGCCGTACTAGGATTATTTTTCACACGCAAGAAAAAACCTTCTTTGTATGAAAAGCCATGGATGTTACGGATCGTAGGCTTGATGACTTTTGTTCCTTTTATTGCCAATACATGTGGCTGGTTAGTGACCGAACTTGGGCGCTATCCTTGGACGGTGTATGGGTTATTTAAAATGGAAGACAGTATTTCTCCCAATGTTACAACAACTTCTTTACTTATATCTAACAGCGTTTATTTTGTATTATTTGGTGGACTGGCGATCACCATGGTTTACTTGGTGGTAGCCGAGTTGAAAAAAGGTCCCGACAATGAAAAAGTTTTAGAAGACGAAACCAATTCAGTAAGTGATCCTTTTAATGGAGGTGCCTTTAAATGAGTGGTTTACAATTGTTGTGGTTTGTATTGATTGGGGTATTATTTGCGGCCTTTTTCTTTTTTGAAGGATTTGATTTTGGAGTAGGAATGGCTGTGCGAACTTTAGCTTTTAATAGAAGCGAACGAAATCAACTAATTGGCGCGATTGGTCCTGTTTGGGATGGCAATGAAGTGTGGTTGATAACAGCAGGTGGCGCTATGTTTGCCTCTCTTCCAGGCTGGTATGCTTCTTTGTTTTCTGGCTATTACTTGATCTTACTTTTAATTTTGGTGGGACTGATTATTCGCGGCGTATCGTTTGAATTTCGGAGTCGTAGTGAAGAAAGTAAAAAAAGTATTTGGGAATGGACATTGACTATCGGCAGTACCATGGTTCCCTTTTTCTTTGGCATTTTGTTTATGAGTTTGATCCAAGGAATGCCATTGGATGAAAATGGAAATATTGTAGCGGCCTTTACAGATTTCATCAATCCTTTTTCCATACTTGGAGGAGTTGCTTTAACCTTACTTTGTTACTTACATGGACTAAATTATATTGCTTTGAAAACAACAGGAATAATTCGTGATCGTGCTAAAAACTATGCCCAAGCTAGTTATTGGATACTCTATCTTGGTTTAATTGTCTTTTTTGTTCTTCTTTATTTAAAGACGGACTTTTTTACGGTACATCCTATATCAACAGTACTGCTATCTGTTTTGATTGTGATGTTGACCATTGTAGCTAATATTGCCATGGTAAAGGGCAAAGAACTCCTCGCTTTTCTTTCTAGTGGAGCTACCTTAGTTACCATAGTGGGATTACTGTTTAGCGGTTTATTTCCACGAGTTCTGATTAATTCGGTGGTTGGGGGAAAAGATTTACTGATTGTCCAAGCCTCTTCTTCACCCTATACTTTGAAAATTATGAGTATTATTGCCTTAACGATATTACCTTTTGTTTTAGGATACACTATATGGACGTATTATATTTTTAGAAAACGAATCAAAGAAACTGATCTAGTGGGGTATGATAAATGATTGATCAAGAGATTTTACGACTGCCCAAAATCAAACAAATGATGGGATTGCTTGCAGGACTAGCTGTCTTGCAGGCTCTTTCTATCATAGGCCAAGCTTGGTTTTTATCCAAAGTAATCACCAATCTATGGAGTGGCCAATCCTTGCCTCAACAAGTGATTCCTCTGGGAATTTTCTTCCTTTCCTTTTTGGTGCGTCATGGTATTACTTGGCTAAAAGACAAATGGCTAGATCAATATGCTGTTACGCAAGCCGCTTTTTTACGTAAAAGTTTATTGAAAAAGGTTTTTGAACTCGGTCCCCAAATTGTTCAACAACAAGGAACTGGCAATGTGACTACAATGACCTTAGATGGTGTTACCCAAGTGGAAAATTATATTCACCTGATTTTATCCAAAGTGATGAATATGATGATTCTTCCTTGGCTGATTTTGTTAGTCATTTTTTACCTAGATACTACCTCGGGAATAATCTTGCTGATAGTTTTTCCTTTGATTATTATTTTTATGATCGTATTAGGTTATGCTGCTCAAGCAAAAGCGGACCGTCAGTATAAATCTTTTCAATTTCTTTCCAACCATTTTATTGATTCTTTGCGCGGCATTGATACATTAAAACTTTTTGGGTTGAGCCGTTTATATGGAAAAAGTATTTATAAAACAAGTGAAAATTTTCGAAAAGCAACCATGAGCACCTTGAAAATTGCTATTTTATCAACTTTTGCCCTTGATTTTTTTACCACCTTGTCGATTGCCATTGTGGCCGTATTTTTGGGACTACGTTTACTAAATGGAGGTATCCTTTTATTCCCAGCTTTGACGGTGCTTGTTTTAGCTCCGGAATATTTTTTGCCGGTTCGTGATTTTGCCAATGATTACCATGCGACTTTAGATGGAAAAAATGCCGTTTCTGCGATTCGTGAAATTTTAGATCAACCGACCCCCGTCTTTGAACAAAAAGAAATTCCTACTTGGTCGGAAAAGAACACATTAAAAGTGAACCATCTGGCTGTAAATTATGAAGAAAAAGAGGCATTAAAAGAGATTGAATTTTCGGTAACTGGATTTAAAAAAATTGGGATTATCGGTATGAGCGGATCAGGGAAATCAACCTTGATTAATGCTTTAAGTGGCTTTCAAAGCTTAGAA
This sequence comes from Candidatus Tetragenococcus pullicola, assembly GCA_019115705.1. Taxonomy (GTDB): domain Bacteria; phylum Bacillota; class Bacilli; order Lactobacillales; family Enterococcaceae; genus Tetragenococcus; species Tetragenococcus pullicola. Next base: position 14,852 of record DXDB01000180.1, read on the forward strand.
AAAGGGTCACTTTTTCTAAATGATCAACAAATACCTAGTTTTTCGCAAAAAGATTGGCAGAAACAGTTGCTTTATATTCCGCAAACTCCGTATGTATTTCAATTGAGTTTGCGTGAAAATATTGCTTTTTATACCCCTAATGTCACAGACGAAGAGATCTTAAAAGCCATTGAGGTAGTGGGATTAACCTCTTTAGTAGCAGACTTGCCTGAAGGCTTGGATACTCAAATCGGCAACGGTTCCCGTCCTTTAAGCGGTGGACAAGCCCAACGAATTGCCCTCGCCCGTGCCTTTTTAGATAAAACACGTCACATCTTATTGTTTGATGAACCGACAGCTCATTTGGATATCGAAACAGAAGTCGAACTAAAAGAAAAAATGTTGCCTCTAATGGACAATCATCTGGTGTTTTTTGCTACACATCGCCTGCATTGGATGCGACAAATGGACGAAATTTTGGTTCTTGAAAAGGGCCAAATCGTAGAGCAAGGTTCTTTTGAAGAGTTAACGGCTCGTAAAGGGAACTTTTATAACTTGACACAACAAATGAGGAGGGAAGAAGTTGTCTAAAATACCTTTGTTTCAAGCACTGAAAAAAGATGGTTGGATCAAGCCATTCTTAAAAAAATATCGTAAAACCATGGCTTGGGCATTATTATTAGGTTTTTTGACCTTCTTTTGTGGAGGCGCCTTGATGTTTACTTCCGGTTTTTTGATTAGTCGGTCGGCTTCTCTTCCTGAAAACATCATGTTGGTCTATGTGCCCATTGTTTTAACGCGTGCTTTTGGTATTGGACGCCCTACTTTTCATTATGTTGAGCGCTTGGTTAGCCATAATTGGGTGTTGAAAATGACGTCACAACTTAGATTAAAACTATATAACACGCTAGAAAAAGATGCGATCTTTTTTAAACGACATTATAAAGTAGGGGATATTTTAGGGCTATTAGCTGAAGATATCAACCATATTCAAAATTTATATTTACGAACTATTTTTCCGACAATCATTGCTTGGCTTTTGTCATTATTTTTGATTATTGGGTTAGGGATATTTTCATGGTCCTTTGCTTTGTTAATGTGTCTGGTACTTTTAAATATTTTAGTGGTGTTACCGTTATGGTCAGTCGTAGCTACAGGTGCTTTTCAAGAAAAAGAAAAGCAATGGAAAAACAACTTATACTCGGAATTGACAGATAATGTGTTAGGCGTATCTGACTGGATTTTTAGCCAGCGTGGACAAGAATATGTAGCTCTCCATGAAGCTTCTCAGCAAAAATTGTTGGATGTACAAGAAAAATTGCGTCGTTTTAATCGACGTCGTGACTTTCTTCTTCAAGCCATTTTTGGAGTGATTACCGTTTTGTTAGTTGTTTGGACAAGTCACCAGTTTACAGGAAATCATGGAGGAAGTGCCAACTGGATTGCTGCTTTTGTACTAAGTGTTTTCCCATTAGTGGATGCTTTTTCAGGGTTGCCTGCAGCTTTTCAAGAAACAAATAATTACACAGATTCAATAAAACGTTTAAATAATTTGCCTAGAATAGAAGAAGTGAACCAAGTCATTACTATTTCAGAACCATTGAATCTGGATATTTGCAATCTTTCTTTTGCTTATGAAACAACGAATCGATTCGTACTTGAACACTTGGATTTACACATCCAATCAGGTGAAAAGATAGCTGTTTTAGGAAGAAGTGGGTCTGGAAAGAGCACGTTAGCTTCTTTGATTCGTGGTGATCTGAAGCCAAATGCTGGACAGATTACTTTAGCCGGTGTGGATACCTTTCTTTTTGGAGATGCTATTTCAGACCAAATCGGTGTGATTCAACAAGAACCTTATCTTTTTCATACAACTGTTTTAAATAATATTCGTATAGGAAATGAAGAAGCCTCTGTAAAAGAAGTTTGGGAAGTTCTTGAACGAGTAGGATTGAAAGAGATGGTTGAAGAATTGCCTAACCAGTTAAACACCATGGTAGATGAAGCGGGATTGCGTTTTTCTGGTGGTGAACGACATCGTTTAGCCTTAGCACGAATTTTATTAAAAGATACTCCCATTGTTTTATTGGATGAGCCAACTGTGGGCTTAGATCCCATTACAGAACAAGCATTGATAGATACTTTTTTAGAACAATTACAAGATAAAACCATGATTTGGGTGACCCATCATTTGCAAGGTATCGAAAAAATGGACCGCGTCATTTTTATCGAAGACGGTCAATTGGAGATGTCCGGTACTCCTTGTGAATTAGCTAAAAGCAATACACATTATCAAAAATTAAAAGCAATCGATGAAGGTAAATAAAAAAGCTTGATCCTACAAAAATGTAAGGATCAAGCTTTTTTCTTAAGAGAAAGGAAGTTTAGAAAAAATGTTTCTCTTCTTTCATGGTAATAAAAGGCTAAATTCACGCCTGACAATAGTAGACACATTCGTGAAGTTGTAGCCTTTATCGGAAAATTTAGCTGTAGATGGCAACACCCAAAGTAACCGATGATTTACTTGGATGGCAATAGATTGACAGGAATCTGTTTGTTTAGTAAAATCGGTTTATCAATCAAGAGTGGAGGTGTGGTCTATGCTTAAAAATTTGATCATTTGTCAAGCGAAAGACCAATCATACAATCCCTCATTCTTGCATCCTTGTGTCTAGATGGTTGTCAAGTTTAGTTTGTGTATCGTCTTGGTCTTTCGCAAAGAAACCAAGGCTTTTTTGTTGTGCAAAACTAAATTTGGAGGAAATCAATGTTAGAAAAATTAGGGTGGAACACCCGCTTAGAGGCGTTAAAAAATAGAAAGAATAAAGAGTTATTTGCTGGACGTGTCAGTACGCAAAATCGCGACCTTTTTAAGGTAATCACAGATGAAGGCGAGTGGCTCTGTAATTTGCCAGGTACTTATTATTATGAAGCGACATTTGACTTTCCAGCGGTTGGAGACTGGATTTTATTGGCTCCACAAGAAGGTGAACACCGCGGAGTCATACAAAATGTCTTGAAGAGAACTTCTGTTTTTAAACGGAAAGCGGCTGGCAATGAAACCAAAGAACAAGTGATTGCGGCAAATATAGATATTGCTTTTTTAGTGATGAGTTGCAATAAAGATTTCAATGTCAAACGGCTAGAAAGATACTTGATAGCCACTTGGGATTCTGGCGCAAAGCCAATCATCTTATTAACCAAAGCTGATTTAATCGACGACAACAAACGCATCGATCTAGAAATAAAAGTCTCAGAAATTGCTGTCGGTGTCCCTTATTATTTTGTCAGTAACAATACAGGAGAGAATCTGTCGAAAGTGCAAGGAGCTTTGTCTCCCAACCTTTCAGGGGTACTACTAGGCTCTTCAGGAGTTGGTAAATCAACGTTAGTCAATACATTACTTGGCTTAGAAAAAATGACTGTAAATGGGATTCGTGAAGACGATAGTAAGGGGAAACACACAACGACACATCGAGAACTGATTATCTTGCCAAAAGGTGGTGTTATCATTGATACACCAGGAATGCGTGAGTTTCAGTTATGGAGCGAAGAAGGAAACCAAGGTTTTTCTGAAAATTTCCAAGACGTTCAAGAGCTTATTTCTCAGTGCAAATTCAATGACTGTCAACATGACAGTGAACCGGGATGTGCCGTAAAAGAAGCGTTGTCAAATGGTGGCTTATCTCAAGAACGTTATGAGCAATATCTAAAATTACAAAAAGAACTTGCTTATATTGAGAGAAAAGAAAATGAAAACTTACGGCGTTTAGAAAAAGAAAAATGGAAAAAATTGACAATGCAAACAAGAAGAAAATATTAATTTTAAGAAGGCTAGTGTATATACACCAGCCTTCTTTTTCAATAAACCAATACAGTACAAAAGAGTAACATTTCATATGTATAAAAATTCATGTTTTTTAATCGTTGACAAAGCGTTTCTTATTTGTTAAATTAATAAAAGCTAAAACGTAATTGTTACGATTTGTAGACAAAAAGTAGCAGATTGAAGCCAATATTCTAGAAAAAGGTTTTTTCAATACTGCTCATTGCTTGAATCGCCACAACACGAGTAGCACAGATAGAAATTTGAAGAAAGGAAAAGACAACCAATGAAGAAAAAAATAAAACGGATAGTAATCAGTTTAGTGGCCATTATTTTTTTAACAGCGTGTGGAAATAATAAGACTACGGACTCTAGTACAACAAAGGATAACCAACCGTCAGATAAATTAACAATTGTAACGACGTTTTATCCCGTTTATGATTTCACTAAAAATATTGTCGGAGATACAGCTGATGTGAAATTATTGATACCAGCTGGCACAGAACCACATGATTACGAACCTTCAGCCAAATCAATTGCTGAAATTCAAGATGCAGATGCCTTCATTTACCACAATGAGAATATGGAAACATGGGTAGAAGAAACGGCAAAAGGTTGGCAAGAAGATCAGCCAATTGTTATCAAAGCAACAGAAGGGATGACGTTGATGGCAGGAGAAGAAGATCATGAACACGACGAGTCTCATGATCATAGTCATGCATACGACCCACATACTTGGCTGGCACCGAGTCTAGCCAAAGAAGAAGTAGAAGGTATTTTTAATCAATTGAGTGAAAAATTTCCAGATAAAAAAGAAACTTTTGAAGAAAATACGACTGCTTACCTTGAAAAACTCACTGAATTAGATGAAGAATATGCAACGAGTTTTCGCGAGGCTAAACAAAAAAGCTTTGTTACTCAGCACGCTGCCTTTGGCTATTTAGCAAAAGAATATGGCTTACAACAAGTTGCTATTTCAGGTCTTAGTTCGGAGGAGGAACCAAGCCCAAGTCGTTTGGCCGAACTTAAAGATTATGTCGCTGAAAATGAGATTCACTATATCTACTTTGAAGAAAATGCTTCTGATAAGATTGCCAAAACATTAGCCGAGGAGGCAAATGTCGGACTTGAAGTCTTGAATCCGTTAGAAAGTTTAACTTCTGAGCAAATAAAAGCAGGGGAAGACTATATTTCTGTGATGAAAGACAATTTAAAAGCTTTAGAAAAAACAACTACGGTTTCCGGAAAAGAAATAAAAGATGAACATTAAAAAGCACTGCCAAGCGATCAAAAAATGAGACGCTTGGCAGTACTTTTTAGTGATGTGATTTCTTGACCTGTTTAATTTTCTCCTGGTAAGCAGTCACTATTAAGATAAGCAGCAAAACAAAGGCTGAAAGTAAACTGAAAATAAGGGAACCTCCTAAATGAAGTGGATCAAACAAGGCTTCGATTAGTAGAAGACAAAAAAGTCCATATAAAAGCTTGATCATATATAATACCCGTAGTATTTATGTGAATTTGCCTTTCTTACATGGATGCGCGTATAACCTTTGTAGTTTTTTGGAGGATAGGTTTCAAAGATGAAAACTCTGCGACTATAAGGTGTTATTTCCAAGGAGTCTTCTGAAAGGGTAGTGGCATAAGTAACTGGCGAATTTGCTCCAAGGGTAATGAGTAATAGGAAAGCCAAACTGATTCTTTTGAACTTCAATATGATCACTCCTAAGATTATTTACTTTTATTTTAGCACAGAAATCCTTTCATGAACCATTTCATGCCCAAGTGGTTAAAAATCGATCCTAACTGTGATAAAACAATAAAAATTAAGCTTAATAGAGTCGCCTTCATGCTATAATGATTGTCATAAGGAGGAAATCTACTATGTTGTTTTTTGTTTTATTTTATGCACCTACTCTGCAGAGCATCTTGCTATTTTTTATATTAAATACAAAAGCCATTACGAATAAAAATACCAAGCGCAATCTGTTGTTAATGCTTTTCATTTATGTAATAACCTCCTTGGTGGCAAGACAGGTTTCTCAAATGGAGAATCTTCTGCTGTTTATTTTATTTTTTGGGTTATCATTATCTTTAACTGATCAGAAAAGTGTTGGTCAGCGTCTTTTTGAAGTTGTTTTTTCCATTATGTTGCCCAACTTGATAATGGAAGGATTTTCTAAAGTCAGCGTCCTATTTCAATTTCCTTTGCTTATTCTGGTAGTAAGTACAGCTCTTATTAGCTGTTTTGGATATTTTGTGAATAAAGTCCTGCTAAACAGACTGCCTAAAAAAGGAACCGAAATTTTTGGTTATTTGTTGACGATTACTTTTGTTGGAGATAGTTTTTATAATCTTTATAATTATTTATTAGAGTACCCAGAAGAATTTCGTTTTCAAACGATGTTCATTGTTTTGATAGTACTCGCTGTATTGTTGATTCTCATCGGAATGGTCACTTTCTTTTTCATTTCAGCTAACCAAAAGATGGAGTTAGAGGCACAAAAAGAAGCCTTAAAATATGAAGCATTGACGACTTATACCGCAGAAATTAGCCAGCAATACCAAGAAATTCGCAAATTTCGTCATGACTATATGAATCTTTTAGTCGGAATGGAAGGCTTTTTAGAAGACGAAGATTTAAAAGGATTACGTGATTTTTATTACACGTCGATTGCACCAACTAGAAATCTTTTATCCAAAAATGATTTGCGTTTAAGCGATTTGCAACGGATCAAAAATGAAGAAATCCGTAGTCTGTTTATTGCCAAATTGGTTTTGGCTCAACAAAAAGGGGTTCAGATAACAATCGAAGTACCAGAAGAAGTAGAACTTCAAACCGATTTGGTGGTACTTTTACGTATACTAGGGATTCTTTTAGATAATGCCATCGAAGAGTTGGTCAGCCTACACAAAGGGTTATTAGAAGTAGCTTTCTTAAATTTAGAGGCGACGATTTTGATTGTCATTCAAAATACGGTGCGCGAAGACTTACCACCTCTTTATCAGCTTAAACAAACCGGCTTTTCCACCAAGGGAAATAATCGTGGCTTAGGACTTAGTAACGTCGATGACTTATTAAAAAGAAACCCGCAACTATTATTGGAAAGTACGATTGAAACAGGGAAATTCATTCAAAAATTAACGATAGTAACTGAAGCAGAGTAAGCCCGATAAAATTGACCGCATGGAATAAGCTTATTTTCTCCTGTATGATGAGTGTAACTTAATCAGACAGGAGGAATTTTTATTATGCGAGATCAAATCCAACAATCCATCGTGCCAGTCGAACTAATGAATCAGCTTTCCAATGAACCTATCCACTCAGAAAAACCCACCCCTACAAAGCTCGCTGCGAAAATCCAAGTGAATGGGAAAGAAATACGAATTTATAATGGCATCGACAAATATATTTTGTATGCCTTATTGAAGGAGTTGAAGTAATATGCTTCTAGACTATTCACAAGTAAAACACATCTATCTCGTGTGTGGTCACACTGACATGCGCAAAGGAACAAATAGTTTGGCATTGATCATTCAGAATCAGTTTTCTTTAGATCTTTACCAAGAAGGATCCTTATTTCTTTTCTGTGGACGTAAAGCTGACCGATACAAGGCTCTTTTTTGGGACAACGATGGTTTTGCTCTGCTATATAAACAAATCAATTCAGGAAAATTGAAATGGCCCCGTAATGAAAATGAGGTCAAAAAATTATCTCAACGAGAATTACGTTGGTTGTTGGATGGATTAAAAATTGAACAGCCAAAGGCTATTTCTACTGCAAAAAAAGGAGGTATTTTTTAGCAAAAAATGTTGATTTAGCGCGATTTTACAGTGCTTTTTCTTTTGAAAAATGGTATAATAAATTATAAATCTTTCAGAAGAAAAGCGAGGTGAAATCGATGACGAAAACATACACCGAAACAGAATTTCAGGCACTTCAAAAGCAAAATGAAAAATTAACCGTTGCTTTAGAACAATCCACTGCTCAAATTACACATTTGAATAATCAAGTGATACTTCTAAATAAAATGCTTTTTGGTTCTAAAAGTGAAAAAACCAAAAAAAAAATTGAAGAGATTCCTTCAAACCAACTTTCTTTGTTTGAAGAAGTTTCAGACACGATCGAAACAGATGAAAAACAATCGAATGAGAAAACGAAGACAATCGTTTCGACCTATACTCGTCGTCGACGAACGCCTGAATGGAAGAAAAAGCAATTAGAAAATCTTCCTACGGAAGAAATTGATCATATTATTGACGAACCCATCTGCGATTGTTGTGGTCATAGTATGCATGAACTTGGTGTAAAAGACTGGGAGGAAGTGATGTTCATCCCAGCGAAGCTGGTTCGTTATCTTCATCATGTCCATAGCTATGAATGCACTGAATGTAAAAAGAGTGGCACAAATCATATACAGAAGGCCCCATCTCCTAAACGGGCTTTACCAGGAAGCATCGCTAGTCCGTCTATGATAGCTGAAGCTACCTATAATAAGTTCGAGCAATTTGTTCCGTTGGAACGCCAACTTAAGGATTGGAGTCGCTTAGGATTGACTTTGCATAGCCGCACCTTAGTTGGTTGGGTGAACAAAGTAGCGGAGGAATATTTAGAGCCAGTCTATGTTGCATTAAAAGGGCATTTATTAGAGAACAAGAAAATTCAAGCGGATGAAACCCCTTATCGCATTATTAATCGGTCAGATGAAAAGCCCGGACGGGCAAAAGCACAGAATTGGGTCTATCGGACGACTCCGTATGTGAAACATCCAGTGGTTCTATTTGATTCTACGCTTAGTCGTGGTCGAAAAGAGCTGAAAGGATTTCTAGGAAAATGGACGGGACTTATTCTGTGTGATGGGTACACTGTCTATGACCAAATCGAGGGAATCGAATTTGCCCACTGTTGGGTCCATGTGAGACGATATTGGAATGATGCGGTCGAATTGGGAGGCGACTATCCTACGCCGCAAGCTATATTAGGATTGGATGTTTGTAATGCACTTTTTCGAATGGAGCGTGATTGGAAAGATTTGCCTGAGGATGAAAGAACTTCCTTACGACATTGTTTTTCAAAACCGATCATTGAAGATTTCTTCCGGTGGATGCAAGATCTTAAAGTAGCCGCTAATTCTGGTATTGCACGTGCCGTCAATTATTCGTTAAATCGAAAAGAAGGATTGGTAAAATTCATTGACCATCCGGATTTACCGATACACAATAATGCCAGTGAAAACGCCATTCGTCCCTTAACCTTAGGAAGGAAGAATTGGCTACACTCCACTAGCGAAGCTGGTGGAAAAGCAAATGCAATCTATCTTAGTCTGGTAGAAACTTGTAAAGCCAATGATATCGATTTCCGAAAATATATTGAAAAGCTTCTGATAGAGTTACCAGAAGTGGATCTACTATTAAACCCGGAAAGGGTAGATGATTATTTGCCGTGGTCGGATAAAATCGTCACTAGTTGTCAACCAGCAAAAACGTTGAAAAAGAAAACAGCCTGATTTCAGAAAAATGATTGAAATCGGGCTATTTGTCGTATCCTCAAACCTTTCAAGTTTTGAACGATCTAAATATTAAAAATTCTCCCTATCTGATTAGCACAAAACATCAGACAGGAAGAATTATTGTTTTTCAATGCGGTAAATTTTAACAGGCTTATAAAGAAATAGCTTTTTTAAATTTTTTTAAAGAAAGTAGTTCAAGAAAAAACTCTTGAAATAGTTTGTAAATCAAAGCATTTAAAGCAAAAAAATTTCAGTAAATTCATTTAGCAACTAGAAAATAAGAAATAAGGGTTGCAATTTCAAGTAAAATAAATTATAGTTTGATTATCAAATCTTTTGATTATCAAACTATTCGGATGGTGGAACCATGGAAGAAAATTTAGAAACAATTAATCAACTTTTAGTCGATGTCTTTAATGACATTTTATCGATTGAAGAATCAGAGTTAAAAAAATCCCGTTTTAAAGACTTATCGATCACTGAAATGCACACGATCGAGGCTATTGGGATGTATAAAAAGAAAACCACCTCTGAAGTTGCCCGAGAACTTTCCATTACTGTTGGAACATTAACAACGGCCATCAACCGGTTAGTAAAAAAAGACTATGTCGAACGAATTCGTAGTGAAGACGATCGACGGGTTGTAAAATTAGGTTTGACAAAAAAGGGGAGATTGCTTTACCGTGTGCACCAACAATTTCATATTGAAATGGTGCGTGCTGTCTTAACTGATATGGAGGACACGGAATCAGAAGCTTTGATAAAAGCTTTAGATAATCTACACAATTTCCTACTCGAATATAAGTGAGTGTAGACAGATGACAAATTTTGGAGCTATTACGGCAACTGCAAGTTATACACCTGAAAAAATCGTGACAAATGATCAATTGGCAGAAATAATGGCAACTAGTGATGAATGGATTTATTCTCGAACCGGGATCAAAAATCGTCATATTGCTACAATCGAAAATACCTCAGATTTGTGTATGAAAGTCGCAAGTCAACTGCTTGAAAAAGCACAAATTGAAGCTTCTCAATTAGACTTTATATTGGTAGCTACCATGACGCCTGATTATAATTGTCCATCAGTTGCTTGTTTGGTTCAAGGAGCCATTGGTGCCAAAAATGCCTTAGCTTTTGATCTTAGTGCAGCTTGTGCCGGGTTTGTTTATGCTTTGTCCATAGGTGAAAAATTGATCCAAACGGGTTCGAAAAAAGGGCTGATTATTGGCGGAGAGGTTTTTTCCAAAGCCATCGATTGGCAAGACCGAACGACAGCTGTTTTGTTCGGAGATGGTGCAGGTGGTGTTTTATTAGAAGCAAGCAGTACCAAGCATCTATTAAAGGAAAAAATTCAAGCCGATGGTACTAGGGCGATGTCTTTAACGTCAGGTTATGAGGCAGTAAAAAATCCTTATGTAGAAAAAGTGGCTAACAAATCTTCTTATTTACAAATGGCGGGTCGCGATATCTTTGACTTTGCGACAAGAGATGTCTCTCAATCGATTACAGAAGTTGTTTTGGAATCAGAGGAAACCATTGACTATTATCTGTTACATCAAGCAAATTCTAGGATTTTAGACAAGATGGCACGAAAGTTAAAAACACCACGAGAAAAATTTTTGCAAAATATGGATCAGTACGGCAATACATCGGCTGCTTCTATCCCAATTTTGCTAGATGAACAAGTGGGAAAAGGAACCTTAACATTGGGTTCTCATCAAAAAGTGGTATTTTCAGGTTTTGGTGGTGGACTAACATGGGCAACCATGGTCTACAACTTATAGATCTGTTATTATAAAAAAAGAAAATTTATTGGAGGAATTAACATATGGTATTCGACAAAATCAAAGAAATCGTTGCAGAAGAATTAGGAACAGAAGCGGATGAAATTAAATTGAACACAAACATTCAAGAAGATTTAGAAGCAGACAGTTTGGATCTTTTCCAAATTATCAATGAAATCGAAGACGAATTTGATGTGAAAATCGAAAATACAGACAACATTAAAACCGTTGAAGATTTAGTAAAATATGTTGAAAGCCAACAAGAAGCGTAAAAAAAACAAGGCTGGGCCAAAAGCCTGGCCTTTCCTAATTGAAAGGATTAAATAAATGAAAACAGCGTACTTATTTAGTGGTCAAGGAGCTCAATATATCGGGATGGGAAAAGACCTATTTGAACAAGAATCGATTGTGAAGCAAACCTTTGAAGAAGCTAGCGACACCTTAGGCTATGATATGCAAGAATTGATCTTTACTGAAAATAACCGTCTTGATCAAACCAAATATACGCAACCGGCTATTTTGACAGTAAGTATTGCTTTTTGGAAAGTATTGACTGACAAAGGATTTCAAGCCGATGCCCTCGCTGGGTTAAGCCTCGGAGAATATTCTGCCTTGGTCGCTAGTGGCGCCATCGACTTTAAAACAGCTGTTTCCCTAGTAGCAAAACGTGGGGCGTTCATGGAAAATGCCGCTCCAAAAGGAACAGGAAAAATGGTAGCTGTCATGAAAACCCCGATTGAAACCATTGAGGCTGCTTGTCAGAAAGCTAGTGAATATGGAATCGTTGCTCCGGCTAATTACAACACACCCCAACAAATCGTAATCGGAGGCGAAGTTGCTGCGGTTAATCAAGCAGTTAATCTATTGACTCATGCCGGTGTGAAACGCATGATGCCTTTAAATGTTAGTGGACCTTTTCATACTCAATTATTAGCACCTGCTGCCAAACAACTAGCAAAAGTATTGGCTGATATTGAGTTTTCTCCAATGCAAGTGCCTGTCATTAGCAATACAACGGCTAAAATCATGCCTCAAGAAAAAATAAAAGAAATTTTAACCAAGCAAGTGATGTCACCGGTTCACTTCTATGAAAGTATTGCAACTTTTAAAGAACTGGGAATCGAGCGTTTTGTTGAAATCGGACCAGGAAAAACGCTGAGTGGCTTTTTGCGGAAAATAGATAAATCACTCTCTGTTTCACGAGTGGAAGATAGAAAAACTTTAGAAGAGACAGAAAAACGCTTAAACGAGGAGTGACAGGATGGATTTAAAAAATAAAAATGTTTTTGTGACAGGCAGTTCTCGCGGAATCGGTCTGGCAATTGCAACAGCTTTTGCCAAAGAAGGAGCCAATATCGTCTTAAATGGGCGCAAGGAAATCTCAAAAGATTTGATTGCACAAATAAAAGCCTATGGTGTGGATTGTATTGGCGTAACTGGCGATATTTCTGACTTTGAATCTTGTGGTCAAATGTTACAAGAGACAGAAGAAAAGTTAGGACCTGTACATGTCTTAGTCAATAATGCTGGAATCAATAAAGATAAATTATTGTTGCGAATGACGCAAGCTGATTTTGAAGAAGTAGTAAAAATCAATTTAACGGGTACTTTTAATATGACCCAACAAGTGCTAAAAAAAATGATGAAGCTAAAAATGGGCTGTATTTTGAATCTCTCCAGTGTATCAGGCGTGATTGGAAATGTTGGCCAAGCCAATTATGCAGCGAGTAAAGCGGGCATCATCGGTTTTACCAAAACAGTGGCTAAAGAAGCAGCGCTACGCCATATTACGTGTAATGCTATTGCACCAGGTTTTATCCAAACTGATATGACCAATGCCTTAGCAGATAAAGTCAAAGAACAAGTGACACAATCCATTCCTTTAAAAGAATTTGGACAAGTAGAAGATGTGGCACAAACTGCTGTATTTTTAGCGAAGAGTCCTTATATCACTGGACAAGTAATCCATGTGGATGGCGGATTGGTTATGTAGGTAGTCAATGAAAGGAGCTCATTATGAATCGAGTAGTGATTACAGGGTACGGTGTTGTTAGTCCAATTGGAAACGATGCAGATACCTTTTATCAAAGTTTAAAAAATGGCACCAATGGTATTGGGCCGATTACTAAATTTGATGCTGAAAAAACGGGAGTCTCTGTTGCTGGTGAAGTAAAAGACTTTCCTTTAGATAAATATTTTGTTAAAAAAGATACCAAGCGCATGGATTTATTTTCAATTTATGGTATTCATGCTGCTCTTGATGCCATTGAAATGGCTAAACTAGATACCGATGCAATTGATGCGGATCGTTTCGGTGTGATGGTAGGATCAGGAATTGGCGGTTTACCAACCATCGAATCACAAGTGATCCGAATGCATGATAAAGGGCCACAACGAGTATCACCAATGTTTGTGCC
>DXDB01000181.1 GCA_019115705.1 Candidatus Tetragenococcus pullicola
AAACATTCTGGATCAGTAAACAAACGCTCATTAAGAAGACCATGCGCTTGCAAAGTCTTGGAAAAAGGACGGTCGATAACTTCTTCATCAAATGAACGATAACCAAAAGCGATTCCAGCTACTGTCCCTTCGATGTCTTCAACAATCCCACGCTTGTATCCATAGCGATAGGTAGGATCTGTTATTGTTTCTGCTAGCAAGTTCACGGTTTGTTCTTTAGTTTTACCCTTTAAAAAAGGCAATTGCATATCTGTTAAAATCACATATACTAATTCTGCAATGGCTTGACGGTCTTTAATAGTAGCTTCTCGTAACACTTTTTTCTCACTTCCTAAAATATTTCTTTTTTTCTGCGCATTCCAACAGTTTTTTGATATACTACTCTTAAGGAGAGTGACAATCTTGTACATTATTTATACTTCAATTTCGGGAAACACGCGGTCTTTTGCTACTCGCATAAAACGTTTTTCCGAAAAAAAACATGCTGAAAATACAGACTTCCCCATTATACAATTAAAAGAAATTAATGACAACAGCTTACCTGAAGAAGAAAAAGAACCTTTTTTTGCCTTGGTCCCTACTTATCTTGAAGGCGGCAATGGCGTTGAAAGTGGTACCCAAGAAATCCTCACAGAATCATTAAGAGAGCACATCGAATATGAAGAGAACCAAACATTATGCTTAGGAATTATTGGAAGTGGGAATAAAAATTTTAATCATCAATATTGCTTAACAGCAAAACAGTATGCAGCATCTTTCAATGTTCCTTTTGTAGCCGATTTTGAATTACGAGGAAATAATCACGAAATCGAAACGATCTATTTGCAACTTTGTCAATTTATAAAGAAATAATGTCTAACGAAAAACGAGGTGGTTTTTTTGTTCCAATTATTTAAAACATTTATATCCGTCTATGAAACACACAATTTTACCAGAAGTGCCTCTACCCTTTATCTATCACAACCCACAGTTTCTGCCCAGATTAGGAAATTGGAAGACGAACTAGGTGTTTCTTTATTTATCAGAAATGGTAAACAAGAAATCGTGCCCACAAAAGAAGCCAATTTTTTGTATCCTCGTCTTTTAAAAATTATTGAAGAGTGGGAAGATGCCATTCATCGCATCAACACTCAGTCAAGTTTTAGGGATCATTGTGTTTTGGCAAGTTCTCAATCTTGTGGCGCTTACTTGATTCCTCAACTAGTCCCTGCTTTGATTAAAGAGTTTCCAATGATTGACTTTAGTTTTCCAGTAATGTCTAGTGAAGAGATCATTGAAAATTTACAAAAAGCCAAAGCCGATTTTGGTCTTATCGAAACTCCCGAACGCAGTGAGCAACTCTCTCGTCAGACGGTTGCTATCGACACCTTAGTTTTAGCAGGAGATTTTTCTTCAAAATATTGGTTAGTTCCTGAAGAAGACTCCCCTCTGGCAAACTTTAATGAAAATTATTTAAACATTCATAACTTGACGCCAAATATTATCCGTACAAACAACCATGAAATGACTTTAGCTTTATTAAAAAATGGTGTTGGAAAAACAATTATCTCAAAATTAGCACTAGAAAACCATATCCCCTGGGAAAATCTTGACATTGAAAATACTCGTAACTTTTATTTTGTTTCTAGGAAAGAACTTATTTCTGAAAAGTTAGTAGAAATTTCGATCTTTATCCAAGAACAAATCAAAAAAATGACCAATTAAGGAGAATGAAATGACCGAAAAACTTTTTATTTTACTGATTGGTGTAGGGTTGATTGCCTTTCTTATTTTTTTAACTATTTATTCACATTGGAAATTGAGGCTAACTGTGAAATCAAATTGGGGGAGAGCTCCTCATAGCACTCGTTTCGATCAAGAAGATAGTTTAAAAAAAGCTTGGGAAATCGAAAAAAATTTTCATCAGTGGGACAGTGAAATCGATGATCTGACCTGGCAAGACTTGGATATGTTTGCTGTTTTTGAAAAAATCAATTTAACTTATTCCAGTGTAGGCTCTGAAAGTCTCTATCAAAAATTAAGAAATTACAATTGGCAAGAAGACGAATCCTTAGAAGAACTCATCCAGTTTTATAAAGAACATCCCAAAATCCGTGAAGATATTCAATATGCCTTTGCAAAATTAGGAAAACAAGAAAATAATTTATCAAAATTTTATTTAAGTGACCAAACGATCACACCCTTAGGATCCTTATCTTTTTTCCTAGTCTTGGGTGGTTTACCTCTTTTCGGAATTCTTTTAAGCTTTTTTAATCTTCCATTAGGAATTACTTTGATTATAGGCAGCTTATTTTTCAACATGTTTTATTATTATATCAAAAAGATATATTTGGAAACTGAATTAAACAGTATGCGTTATCTCGTACAAACAATTTCAAGTGGCATTGAACTTTGTAAAATTGACCATCCTTTGCAAAAAGAACTGACTCAAGCCTTAGCTCCTTTAAAGAGTATTGCACGCTTTGCTTTTTCCTTTCGAGCAAAAAACGGTTCTGAAACAGACATGATTTTAGAGTATTTTAACATCTTGTTTATGTTACCTTTTATTTCCTATACTGTCGTTATTAAAAAACTAAAAAATCATCGGCAAGAAGCTGTTTTACTGTGGGATTTAATGGGGAAACTTGAAGTTGCCTGTTCGGTCTTAAACTTTCGAACCTACCAAGAAAATGCAACTTGTCCTGTCTTTAAAAAAGGACCTGTTTCTGCTCAAGAGTTGGTCCATCCTTTAATTGAAAATCCAGTGGACAACCCCGTGAATTGGCAAAAAACGACACTTGTAACAGGATCAAACGCTTCAGGAAAATCTACTTATGTTAAAGGTATTGCCATTAACTGTATTTTGGCTCAGACGATTCAAACTGTTTTAGCCAAAGAGTTTAGCCTAGAATTCGGTCATGTATTGACATCCATGGCGATAAAAGATGATCTTTTTCAAGGAGATAGTTATTTTGTCGCAGAAGTAAAATCAGTCAAACGTCTGTTGGATAACGTACGAACTAAGAAACGGTGTTATTGCTTTATAGATGAAATATTAAAAGGTACAAACACCATTGAACGTATCGCAGCTTCTTCAAGCGTGGTTTCTTGGCTCAGTGAAACATCCAGTTTAGCGATGGTTGCTACCCATGATATTGAGCTAACTGAAATCTTAAAAACAAAATGTGCCAATATTCATTTTTCAGAACAAGTCACAAAAGATCAAGGAATCTCATTTGACTATCAAGTCAAATACGGCCCTTCTCAATCAAGAAATGCGATTGCCTTATTAGATTTGATGAAGTATCCTTCTGAGATTATCGATAATGCCAAAAGTGCCGCTAATTTCTTTGATGAGAATCGTTTTTGGCAAGTAAATAAGGAAGAGACTTAAATAAAAAAGTAGCCGAACCTTCTACTAACGAGTTCGGCTACTTTTTTGGTAATTGAAAAAGCTATTTTCGACAAGGAATTTTTAGTTATCCACAATTTTTTCTTAAAAAAATGTTTAGACTAACGTTTCACAATTTCAAATAACCTTGAAAAAATAAAAAGTCATAAAAACCAATCATTTATTCCGTTTTCACACAAACTTCTGCTATAATTTGGTTTTTTTGCGTGAAACAATCATTGAAAGAAATTGGTCTCTAAACTGAACTGGTCGCCTTGTAAAACATCATATTGAATCAGTCGGTAATCCTCATAAAGTTGCTGTGCCTGTTCATCTAACGCAAGTTCACTCTTCCAAGAACCATCTGCCATTTTATACATTTGTTTTTCAAAAGCTGGCAATTGTTTTTCTAAGCTCACTAATAATTGATAAAAAGGTGTTAGTTCAAGTGTACTTTTTTCAAATAATTTGGGGGCAAAATAAAAGGGACTAGTTATTTGATCTGCTTCGTAAGCCATTTTTTCTTTAGAATCCCACATCAAAAATTGGGTTTCATGAAGTGTGGGGCCTTCATTTGCTTCTTGTACCACATCTGAATAGATTCCAGGCAAATGATCGCCCCAAAAAACAACAATTGTCCGTTCCGATTCCTTGTTCAGCGCTTCTAAAAATGTTTTTAAAGCCTGACTAGCATAAGAAACATCTTGAAGATAGCTCTCAATAGAATAGACATCCCCGTTTGCTTGGACCGGATAATTTAACGTATCATATTTTCCGCCATAAGGCATATGCGTCTGCATTGTGACTAGATGAATAAATTGTGGTTTTTCATTTTCTTTTAAAAGATCTAAAACTTGTTGATAGGCTGAAGCATCCGAAATATAAGGATTTTTTTCAAGTTTATCTGTGTAAGCCATAGAATCTTGATCCAAAAACTGATCAAATCCCAAAACATCATAAACATCTTTTCTTTTATACATTGATGTATCGTACGGATGAATGGCTGTGGTTTGATACCCGCGACTTTTAGACAATGAAACCAAAGAAGGGATTTGCTTCATTTTAGGCACCAACATTGTATAGGGTGTCGTCATCTGAGGATTAAATAACTCCATTGAAAAACTAGTTAAGGCTTCAAATTCAATATTGGCTGTCCCCCCGCCATAATTTTGCGACAACATTTTGCCACTATAGGTTTGTTGGGCCATTTCATAATAATCTGCTAGAGGTTCTCCCGAAATATTGACCCCTTCTAAATGATCCGGATCGGAAAAACTTTCACTCATCACAAAAACAATATTTGGTTTTTCTTCATTTTTTTGATCAGAAGTAGTTGAATAATTAGCCACCACTTCATCTATTCGTTTTTTTGAATAGTCACTGGGCTTTTCCATAGCATCTACTCGCAAATTATATAAAAAACCTCCGACAAAGCCAGTATTATAGTAATTCATTTGTTGTGAATACGGAATCCATAGCGCCGTTTTATTATAACCTTTTCTGAGTAGATTCGTGGCATCATTAAAATGACTAACATAAAGTAAACAAACACTTGAAATTAATAAGGTACTCACACGTAAAAGCTGTTTTTTCTTAGATAACCGAAAGCTTCGGAACAAAAACCATAGAAAAAAGCTACTAGCTACCACGACAAGTAACAAAATCAGAAAAAACAAACCATTTCCAACAATCTCTCGTAACATCCCAAATTGAGTAATCATTTTTAAATCATCGGGATAAATTGGTTCTTGTCGATAGGCCATTTTTAAATAAGTAGCAAAACCTAAAATACCGATGCCGATATCATAAAAAATTGTTCCTGCTAAAAAAGAACCGGAAAGACTGACCAAGAATAAATAAAGGAATAACAAGACCAAGCTACCTAAAAAAAACTTTTCAGCATGCCAAGAAAAAGCAAATTTTAAAGCTAGGTCTACCGATAACTGATTCTGGCACCATTGTAAAAACAAATGACTAATTAAAATATTGCAACTTACTAAAATGACACGTATAAGAACACGAATTTTCCAATCGATTCTTTTCAAAAAAATTCCCCCAATAAACTAAAAAAAGAGAAAACAAATTCGTTTTCCCTAGACATTGTTGACAAAGTTTCCCCAAAACTTCTTAAATAGTATAAGCTAGGTAACGGCCAATAGCAACTAATTTGAGACTTTCTTTAACTTCTAACAGCCACCTTTTCGTTACCGTTCACAGCTAAATTTACCAACTAACTCGGCTACCGTCTGCTATGCGACCGACCTGAGTCCATGGCTCAGATCGGTTTTCGGGTAACTTTAAGCAAACGAATCCCAATTGAAGTTCCTGATTCAACCGTGAATGATAACACCTTTTATTCACCTATTTCCAAAAGTCATCAAAAATAGTAATTGGTAAATGGCGTTTATGTTTTGTTTTGTTCCACCAATTTTCAATCGTTTTCTTTGCGGCCGGTGAGACCTCTTTTCCCTCTAAATAATCATCAATTTCATTATAGGTAACTCCTAAAGCTACCTCGTCTGAAATTAACGGTCGATCTTCTTCTAAGTCAGCCGTAGGAATTTTTGTATAAAGTTCTTCAGGTGCCCCAAGCTCTTGTAAAAGTGAGCGGCCTTGACGTTTATCCAAGCGAAAAATAGGAACAATATCCACAGCGCCATCGCCAAATTTTGTATAAAATCCAGTCACATTCTCAGCTGCATGGTCAGTTCCCAAAACCGCACCCGCGTATTCTCCGGCAATACCATACTGAGTGACCATCCGTTGACGAGCTTTGATATTCCCTTTGTTAAAATCAGAAATTGACATTCCTACTGCTTCTAAGGCTTGTACTTGCGCATCTACTGCCGGTTTGATATCCACGCGTAATTGACTATCTGCTTGAATGAAATCCATTGCCTTTTTGGCATCTGCTTCATCTGCTTGAACGCCATAGGGTAAACGAACGGCAATAAAGTGATAATCAGAATTATTTGTTTCCTGACGCATTTCTTCCATGGCCATTTGCGCTAGTTTTCCGACTAGAGTAGAGTCTTGACCACCACTAATTCCTAAAACAAAAGTCTTTAAAAAAGAATTCTTCTTCAGATATTCTTTTAAAAAATCAATACTCTTGCGAATTTCTTCTTTCGGATCAATCTCAGGCAAAACGCCTAATTCCTCAATAATCGTTTTTTGTAAACTCATAGTAGCCTCTCCTTTTTTTATTCAGATGAATTCTACATTTCTCGTACTTCTTTACGTACTTTTTCCATGATTGCCATTTTATGATTCCAACAATCTTGCGATAAATCAACAGGATAAGGTTGCGGATTCAAGTCACGCTTATACTCTTCCCAAAGAGCTTCCAAAGAATGACTAGAAAAAGCTTTGATTTCCTCTAGTTCAGGTAAGTCATAAACCAATCTTCCGTTTACAAAAATATCTTGTAAAACTGGACGTGCTTCAAAATCATAAACGGTTTTATTAATATAGGTATGCACCGGATGAAACATATAGATTTCCTTTTGTTTATCTGGACGTTCTTCCCATAAAGTGACATAATCACCTTCAGATTTGCCATTATTTTTTCGAGTAATTCGCCAAACTTGTTTTTTCCCGGGTGTCGAAACCTTTTCAGCATTACTTGAGAGTTTGATCGTATCAATCATTTCACCTTGATCATTTTCGATTGAAACTAATTTATAAACTGCCCCAAGTGCTGGTTGATCATAGGCAGTGATTAACTTTGTGCCCACTCCCCAAACATCAATTTTTGCTTTTTGCATTTTTAAATTCAAAATAGTCGCTTCATCCAAATCATTGGAGGCATAGATTTTGGCATCATAAAAACCAGCATCATCTAGTTGTGCTCGTACCTTTTTAGAAATATAAGCCATATCACCGCTGTCAATACGAACCCCTTGAAAATTGATTTTATCTCCCATTTCCTTAGCAACTTTGATGGCATTAGGAACTCCTGATTTTAAAGTATCATACGTATCTACTAAAAAAACACAGTCTTCATGCGTTTTTGCATAAGCCACAAAGGCGTCGTAATCATTGCCATATGATTGGACAAGGGAATGGGCATGTGTTCCGCTAATTGGAATTCCAAAGATCTTTCCTGCCCGAACATTACTAGATGCATCCGCGCCACCAATATAAGCTGCTCGTGTTCCCCAAATTGCCGCATCGATTTCTTGCGCTCTTCGTGAACCAAACTCAAGAAGAGGATCTTTTCCAATAACCGATTTGATTCGAGCCGCTTTTGTCGCAATCAAGGTTTGGAAGTTAACAATATTTAAAAGTGCCGTTTCAACTAATTGACATTGTGCCAGAGGACCTTCGACTTGTACAATCGGTTCGTTACTAAAAACAAGGTCTCCTTCTTTAGGCGCTCGTACCGTACAAGTAAATTTAAAGTTTCGCAGATAATCTAAGAATCCTTCTTGGAAACCACAGACCTCCCGTAAATAATCAATATCTGTTTCACTAAAGGTCAAATTTTGTAAATAATCAACCAACCGTTCTAATCCAGCAAATACTGCATAGCCATTTTTAAAAGGTAAGTCTCTAAAATAACATTCAAAAACCGCATTTAAGTCAGCACGTCCTAATTCCCAATAACTTTGCATCATATTGATTTGATAAAAATCGGTGTGCAAAGTTAAACTATCATCTTTATATATCTTTTGCATTTTGTCTCGCTCCTTTTTTACATTTACCTTTCCATTATAACAAAAAACTTAGAAAAAAAATGAAAAAAAGCCTAGATGTCAAGACATTTTAATCTTTTTTGATCACTTCTTTATTTAAAACGTTACCATCTGATTATTTCTTGAATAAATAAACATGAATGATTTCTTTATGATTAGAAAGAAACGAATCGAAACAATTTTAAGCATAAAAAAAGTGAGGAGAATCTCCTCACTTTTTTACTATTGACTACTATTACATCATGCCCATAGAAGGATCCATGCCAGGATTTGGTGCTTGTGGTGCTTCTGGTTCTGGATGATCTGCTACAACAGCTTCTGTGGATAACAATAATGAAGCAACAGAGGCCGCATTTTGTAAAGCAGAACGAACCACCTTCGTAGGATCCACAATTCCTGCTTCCACCATGTTTTCCCAATTGCCAGTTGCTGCATTCAAGCCAACACCAGTTTCTTCGCCCTTCAATCTTTCAACGATAACAGAGCCTTCAAAGCCAGCATTTTCAGCAATTTGACGAACAGGTTCTTCTAAAGCACGTAAGACAATGTTGATTCCTGTTTGAACATCGCCTTCTTCTGCTAATTCAGCAACCTTATTGATTACATTGACCAATGCCGTTCCACCACCGGAAACCATACCTTCTTCGACTGCTGCACGAGTAGCATTCAATGCATCTTCAATGCGTAGTTTCAATTCTTGTAATTCTGTTTCAGTTGGTGCTCCAACTTTAATCACTGCAACGCCGCCTGCTAGTTTAGCAAGACGCTCTTGCAATTTTTCACGGTCAAAATCAGAGGTTGTTTCAGTAATTTGATTTTTGATCAAATGAACACGTTCAGAAATAGCATCCTTAGAACCTGCTCCTTCGACAATTGTTGTGTTGTCTTTGTCAACAACCACTTTGCTAGCACGACCTAATGAATCCATGGTTGCATCTTTTAGTTCAAGCCCTAAATCTTCAGTAATTACTGTACCACCTGTTAAAATAGCAATATCTTCTAGCATTGCTTTTCTACGATCGCCAAAACCAGGTGCTTTTACAGCAACAACATTGAAGGTTCCACGGATTTTGTTAAGTACTAACGTTGGTAAAGCTTCACCATCAACATCGTCAGCAATAACTAATAATGGTTTGCCTTGTTGAACAATTTGTTCTAATAAAGGCAAAATATCTTGAATGTTTGATAATTTCTTATCAGTAATCAAAATATAAGGATCTTCAAGGTCTGCTTCCATCTTATCGTTATTTGTTACCATATATTGAGAAAGGTACCCACGATCAAATTGCATCCCTTCAACAACGTCTAATTCAGTTTCGATTCCTTTTGATTCTTCAATGGTGATGACGCCATCGTTGCCAACCTTTTCCATGGCATCTGCAATGTATTTTCCTACTTCTTCGCTTCCTGATGAAACAGCACCAACTTGTGCGATTGCTTCTTTAGAATCAACAATCGAAGAAATATTGTGTAATTCTTCGACAGCAGCTTTTGTTGCCAATTCAATACCACGGCGAACACCTAGAGGATTCGCTCCTGCAGTAACGTTTTTCAAGCCTTCATGAACAATTGCTTGTGTTAATAATGTTGCAGTTGTAGTTCCATCTCCTGCAATATCGTTTGTTTTTGAAGCAACTTCAGATACTAATTTTGCTCCCATGTTTTCAAAATGATCTTCTAATTCAATTTCTTTGGCTATAGTCACACCATCATTTGTAATAAGTGGTGAACCATAGGATTTTTCTAAAACAACATTACGTCCTTTAGGGCCTAAAGTCACTTTGACTGTATCTGCCAATTTATCTACCCCACGTAGCATTGCTGCGCGTGCATCTTCTGAAAATTTGATATCTTTTGCCATTCTTTCTTCACCTCAAGTTAATTTTTTATTCCACAATAGCGATAATATCTTTCGCTGAAAAAATTAGATATTCTTTGCCGTCATATTTTACTTCTGAACCAGCATATTTTTCAAAAAGTACGACATCGCCTACTTCAACTGGCACTGGTGCCACTTCACCGTTATCAAGGGTGTGTCCTTGTCCAACAGCTATAACGGTTCCTGTTTGTGGTTTTTCTTTAGCGGCAGAGGCTAAAACAATGCCACCTACAGTTTTTTCTTCTTCTTGTGCAACTTCTACCATCACACGATCACCTAATGGTTTCAACACGATAAATCCCTCCAATAAAGTCTAATAGCTTTTTATTAGCACTCTCTTGTATCGAGTGCTAACTTACAAAAATAATATTACCATGTTCCAATGAATTTGCAAGCCTTTTGATTCATTTTTTTAATAAAGTCAGAAAAAGTCAAAAAATCTTCACAATTTTTTATTAACAAAGCTAACGGTTTTTGTTACCATTCACAATCAAATTACCAATTAAAGGGCCAGTTTACTATTGTCAGTCGTAGGATTATAATCTAAGCTATGGTTTCAGATCTTGCCGAAAAAGAAACAGAATTTAACAGTTGAGTTTTCGGAAACTTTTTCCAGTAATCGAATGTCTTCTAGCTCTTCCTTAGCGATTTCACGTAACCAACTACATTCATTTTGCTAACAGAAAAAGCTAGTTTGACCATTCAAATGAGTATTGGTTACAAATTTTTATTTTTAAAACCAAAAAATCAATTTGAAATAAGTTTAGCATAAGGTAAAAGTTGACTTGCGTTATCTCCAGATGATGAATTCCAAGTGAAGTATCCGATTCGACCATAAACTATAACGAAGCTTGCTTGTTCGTCAAGTTTTTCAATTTTTGCTATACTAAAGAAAACAAACGAAAGGAGACGTTTATGAGTATCAGAAAATATAGTCTTTTTACCATTATCATCTATGCGATTGCCTTTTTTCTACCTGCCTTTTTCCCAGTGACTAGACAAGCACAGATAACGACTTGGAGCTATCTTCTAGGAGCTGTCTTTTTGATCCTTCTTTATTTACAACAAACGAAGGATCTTTCTTTTGAGAAAAAGAAAACGCCGAAAGGGCACATTTTCATCTATGGCTTTGTTGGTATATTTGCCGCTATCTTCCTTCAAAATATCGCCATTCAGATTGAACAAATTTTTGGTGTGGTACCAGGTTCTGAAAACACTGAAAATATCGTTCGCATTGTTTTGCAACACCCACTTTTTGCTATTGCCGCCATGATTGGTGGTCCAATTATGGAGGAATTTGTTTTTCGGCGAGCACTTGTAGGTTTCTTTGATTCTTTTTCTAAAGCTTGGATTGGTGTAATTGTTAGCTCTTTACTTTTTGCATTGATTCATCAAGACGGTCACCTTCTCTTATATTTTTCCCTAGGATGCTTTTTTTGTTTATTATATATGCACACAGGAAAAATTTGGACCTCTATTTTGACACATGCAGGAATGAATTCGCTGGTTATAATTGTCCAGGTTTTGTTACAAACAACTAATAATATTTAAAAAAGTAGTGCCTCTATTTAAAATAGGAGCACTACTTTTGGTTTGTTCTATAAAAATTGGTTTTTACTAGAAAAAAATTAAACAGAAAAAATTGATGTCGCTTTGTCAGGATCTGTATCAAACACTTGAAATGCTTCACCGACTCCAAGGTCATGCTCTCTTAAAATATTTTCCATGGTGAGATGTGCCAATTCTTTTAAATTGTTTTCTTGACTACGATGACCTAAATAAATGCGTTTGGTTTGGTCTGTTAAAATATCTGTCATCACTAATGCACCATCATCATTAGATAAATGGCCTTTATCTCCTAGTATTCTTTGTTTTAAATGCCAAGGATAACTACCCATTCGTAGCATTTCTAAATCATGATTACTTTCCATTAAGTAGGCATCCGCCCCTTTTATAACGCCTCGCAGATGATCATTACAATAGCCCGTGTCTGTTAAAACAACAAATGATTTGCCATCTTTATAAAAACGATAAAATTGTGGCATCGCTGCATCATGAGAAACTCCAAAACTTTCGATATCCAAATCACCCAAAGTCATTACTTTTCCCATTTCAAAGATGTATTTTTGTTCATTGGCTACTTTTCCAATCATTGGATCCATTGCTTGCCAGGTTTTTTCATTAGCATAGACATCTAGATGGTATTTTCTAGCCATAACCCCTACCCCATGAATATGATCGCGATGTTCATGAGTCACAAAAATAGCATCCAAATCTTCTGGTCGACGATCGATTTCTTGTAAAAGTGATGTAATTTTTTTCCCACTTAAACCAGCATCTACTAAGATTTTCTTTTTATCACTTTCAATAAATAAAGAATTTCCTGTACTCCCACTTGCTAAAATACTAATATTAAATGCATCGGATTGCTCCATTTGCCTCTTGTCTTCCTCTCTACTTAAAAAGCTATACTCATTATACATTCCTTTTTATGAATTTTCTACCGTTTGAACCGTACTGTTTGTAACAATGCGATTAGTCAATGCATTCACTTGTTCCACATGAACGCCATCTTCTGTTTCAATAGCTACAAACCAAGCAGGCACATAAACATTCTTTCCCCGGACTTTCAAAGTAAGTGTATAGGCTAATTGTTGCCATTTAATCGTAGCATTTGCTGGGATTTTATTATTGACATACAAGGTATTGATGGCATCTTTTTCTGTATACAAAGACATTGCTTCACGAAGCGGCATTAACTCCGAGACATGTGTTTGCGTATAACTGATGAGCTGGTAATGATCACCTTCACGATTCAGGGTAATCGAAAGCATGCTTGAATCGTCATGGATTGGAATACCTTCATACATCTGTGCCGCAAAAATTCGTGGATAATCCTCACTCCAAACCGACCATTTTCCCATATAATGATAATCATTTCCCAAAATAAGTTCATCATTTTCCTCAAGAAATTTTGTCATTGTCTTTTTGGTTTCTTTCGTATCCGTAAGAAGCGGCTTGTTTTTCATAGTATGTAGCAATTTACTGTCTTTGATCGTTGATTGAGTTTTTAAAAAATTAGGATCATTTTTTTGATCACGTGCCTCGTCTATCGTTTTTTTCATATCCGTTGGCTGACCACTCAAATAATAGCCTTCTACCTCTTCATTTGAAAATTTATGGTCATATGAGATATTTTCAGAATCCAATCTCTTTTCGATAGGAATTTTTTGATCCGATCGATAAACAACAGTTTGTTCGGAACCAGCTTCATGGTAAATATTATAAAGAAAAACATTGACTCCTAAAAAAGCAAAAAAGAAAATCCAGGCGATTCTTTTAAAGTCCATTATCCGAACCCCCCTCTTCTTTAAGCTCAGCAACTAACTGGTCATATAAATACCAAGTTCCTTTATAATTGATATACCAACCAGGCTTCAAATCGACAACCTCTGTATCTTCTAAATTCCGCCAAGTATAACCAATCAATAACCTCGGACGATCTTTTTCATCAATACCTAGTTTTTCCAAATTTTCTAAGACCGTACTAGCCGCTGGTAATTCTACTTTTTGTTCAGAAGGAATGGGTACTTGAATGGTATTTAAACTGGCTTGAATACTAACATTTTTCTGATAGTCTTGACCTCCATCAGAAAACCCCACTCGAATGACCCCTTCAGAATTTTCCCCAAAAACAGGAAATCCTTCGACAAAGATACGATAGTTAATGACATTTTCTTTACGATCAAACAAACGTAACGAACCAAAATTGGTACCTAAACCACGAATATAATCATAACTTTTCTTATAAATATCAAATTGTTGGTCTGCAGAAATGATTCCTTGAAAGTTCATCCGTTGTTGTTCTTGCTGAATCAATAAAGATTCCGAGCCATCATAAAACTTCAAGTCTTCTGTATCGTCACTACTTCGGATATCTTTAGGGTTGGTAAAAAAAGCATCACGAAATACAGTATAAGGACGCGTTGAAGAAATATAGCTATAAACAGTTAGTTCTAAAGGTGATTCGCTATAAAATTCGATGCCTTCTTTTTGAGAAATAGCATTTGAGACCGTATGCCAATTATCGGAAGAATCGTTATAAATACTTTCTTCTTCAGGAAAATTTGACGTAATCTCAGCTTCGATAAATTCAAGCTTTAAAGGATTAAGAAAACGAATGATCTTTTGTTTGTAATCGATTTGGATTCGATTAAAAGCAAAGGATTCTTCATTAATGGAAGAGTCAAAAGAAACCTTTTTTTGTAAAAGTGCTAAATAGCTTTGAATAGGAAAAGCATCCGCAAAGGCCATCTCTATTCCCTCTTTTACGGTAGTCGCTTCAAAAAATTCATCTTCTGAATCAAAAGAATCCAAAGTAAAGCGATCGTATTTGTTTTCCTTGACCATTGCTTGTCCCTGTTTGATTAACGATTCAGAATTTGTTTGAGTCGTTGCTTCTTTTTTAAAACGTGTGAGATTCAAGGGTAAAAATATATCTTCTGTATTCTTATAATTCTTCACTTCCGAAGACTCATCTTTTTCAATATTGTTTAGTAAAGCAGAACTTTTTGAAGCGGGTGTAAGCCAAATCAAATAAGTCAAATAAAAACTGAGGATGACCATGATGGTTAATCCTATATACATCAATTTATCAATGATTTTCACTCCCACCAATCCTCCTCATATGGCTCATAAGGTAAACTAATAAAGAACGTTGAACCAATATTTTCTTGACTTTCTGCCCAAATCGTCCCCCCGTGAGCTTTTAACACTTCTTTAGAAATGGCTAAACCTAACCCAGTTCCCCCTTGCTTTCTAGCACGGGCTTTATCCACACGATAGAAACGATCAAAAACTTTTGTTAAATCGCTTTTTGGTATCCCTAATCCCTGATCGGTAATACTCAAAATAACGTTATTATGGGTTTCCATTAAGCGAACAGTAATCACACTACCATCTGGAGAATATTTAATCGCATTATTCATAATATTATCGATTACCTGAATCATCCGATCTGTATCAACTTCGACCCAAAGTTCACGTTTGGTAAATTCGCGATGGACCACATAGTCTTTGTCAATTTGATCAATCATCATATCAAATCGATCCAAGACAAAATTCACTAGTTCTTTAAAGTTGACGAATTCTTTTTGTAATGGGTTATTTCCACTATCCATCCGAGAAAGATTGAGTAAATCATTGATCATACGAATCATCCGGTCGGTTTCATCTAGCGTTACTTTTAAAAAGTTAGGCGCTATCTCTTCTTCTTTCCAAGCCCCATCATTTAAAGCTTCTAAATAACTCCGCATACTCGTTAAAGGCGTTCGCAGTTCATGGGAAACGTTGGAAACAAATTCACGTCGTTCTTGCTCTGTTTTTTCTTGTTCGGTAACATCATGTAAAACAGCCACTAAGCCAGAAATAAAGCCGGAATCTCTACGAATCATTGAAAAATCGACCCTTAAAATCATCGAACTGATACTTTGTTTTTTTCGTTTCAACAAAATTTCATCAGGATTTTCCAACAATGTTCGTAAGGTGTAGTTTTCTTCCATTTCTAACAAGGTCAAAATCGATTGACCCATCGCTTCTTCTTCTTTGACATTCAACAAGGAAAGAGCCATCTCATTAATTGTGATCACTCTACCCCGTCTGTCAGTTGCAATAACGCCATCAGTCATATGGGAAAGGACACTATTCAATCGATTTCGTTCTGATTCCATCGCCTCTTGTGTTTCTTCGATACGTTCTGCCAACTGATTAAACGAAACCGCCAATTGTCCTAACTCATCGTTGGCTTTAACAGCAACTTTTCGACTATAATCACCACGAGCTATTCGCAACGCTTGTTCACGCATTTCTTCAATGGGCTGGGTAATCGAACGCGCAATCAAAACCGAAACAATAATTGAAATCATGATTGCAATTAAGGAGGCGGTCACAAAAATCAAAGCGATATCATTGATTTCACGATATTTTTGTTCCAAATCACTTTTTAAATAAAGAGCCCCAACAATTGTATCTCCAGCTGACTGAATCGTTTGGACATTAATCTGAACGCGATCTTCTGTCTCCTGATCAATAGCTGTTAAACTTTTGCTTGTAAAATCATCGATGTAAGGATCTTCATTTTTTTTACCAATCAAATTACGGTCATTTACACTTGTCGTAGCGATAATAATCCCTTTTTCATCAACGACTTTCATTTCTAAAATATCCGAAGAATCACTATCATCTAAGATTCGTTGCACACTTACACTTACATCTTCTTGATTCTCGGAATCATTTTTTCCAAGTTGGTTGCCTAAAGTTCCCGCGACCATTTCTGCTTGAGAAGTCATCGAAGTCTTAAATGACTCAATGGTAGAACGTTCCAATCCGCGAATAAAATACGCCCCGATTATCTCGATCGAAATCAATAAAATCAAGATGATTGTCAGGGCGATTTTAAAGTTCACCGATTGAAACAAGCGAACCTTATTTTTCATTAATTATTGCTCCGTTTCTGGGTTTCGAAGATAATAGCCGACCCCTCGTCTAGTCACTAAGTATGTTGGATGGCTCGGATTATCCTCTATTTTTTCACGTAAGCGGCGAACCGTAACATCAACTGTTCGTACATCACCAAAATAGTCATACCCCCAAACCGTTTGTAACAGATGCTCACGCGTCATTACTTGGCCAATATGTTTGGCTAAATAATGAAGCAATTCAAACTCACGGTGAGTCAATTCGATTGAACCGCCATTTTTTGTCACCGTATAAGCATCTGGATGGATTGTTAAATCATTGATGACCAACTCTGCATTAGCTGGTTCTTCTTGCCCTTTTCCAACAACCGTTCCTCTTCTTAAGTTCGCTTTGACACGAGCAATCAATTCCCGGTTTGAAAAAGGTTTGGTCACATAATCGTCGGCTCCAAGTTCCAAGCCTAGAACCTTGTCAATTTCTGAATCTTTTGCCGTCACCATAATAATTGGCATGTCATACGTTTTTCGAACTTCACGAGCCACTTCTAATCCGTCAATTTTAGGTAACATTAAATCTAGTAAAATCAAATCAGGTTCTACTTCTTTTACTTGTTCCAAAGCTTCTTCGCCATCATAGGCAGTATAAACTTCGTATCCTTCTTTGGAAAGATTGAATTTGATAATATCAGAAATTGGTTTTTCATCATCTACCACTAATATTTTTTTCAACAGATTCACCTCATTTTTTCTGTATTGTTTATCAACTCTATCTAACGTCTCTTATATTATACATGATTTTTAGTTTTGTTTCATTAAAAGCCGATTTTCTTCTAGGTTTTCTTAACAATATATCTTGTATTTGTCCGTCTTTACTTTATCACAGATGAGAAATTTAGCAAGAAATCACCAAAAAAAGGATCTCACACCTTTATTCTCTTGTTTCTTATTTTAAAAAAGTACGTAGAAGACTAGCCATGAATGCTTTCATACCACCGTACATACGGGTCCGTATACGGTAGTGCCAAGAATCAAACGACGTACAGTTTTATTTTTTGAGATATCCGTGTTCCCTACTATGATTTCTGCTGTTTTCTCACTACTCACTGTCCCTACTAAGTGGCTAGTGATATCTCCTCAGGTAAGATGCCATGCCTTTTCCACTCATGTCACTTTCTCATTTACTGTGTAAGACTCGTACAGTATTGACCTTTACTGTGTTTGTCAACCTCATCTGTCCCCGTTCAATCTTGTATAAAGTTTTTGTTCGTCAGTGTGCGGTTTTGCCATCGTCTTTTTCACCTTACGATGAACAAACTTACCTTTAACGAACAGTTCCTACTGCAAAACCTGTAGCGGATTTTTACCACCAAGTTATTGACCTTGCTGGGCAAACAAAAACACCTGCCGACGGGGATCGGCAGGCTAGGAGTAAAAAATGAAAAAGTGTTAGGGTTGTCTTTTAAAAAGACAATTTGTTGGTATGAATATACTATAGCCAATAATTATGAACAAATTATGAATGAAAGATAATTTTCGCGTGAACATTTTGTTTCGATTTTAAATTAAAAATGATGGAAAATGACGGTCAGAAATGCTTCTTCCATATGAGAGCATTCCTTTGGGTCCCTCTATTTGTTGACATAATAGAAATCTTATTACCTCAATTTTCGCACATGAATTTCTTTTATAAACATTGATATATCGGGTAGTAAAGTAAAAAATTAGTAATCTTGACAGGTGCATTAAAAAAGGACTCACTTTGGTTTATAATTGATTTAACGACAAATCAAAACAAAGGAGTCCATAAGCATATGTTACACTTAAAAGACATCAAAAATAAACTACCGAATGAAGTAAAAGCCCTTTTTTCAGAATTAAAAATGATCCTATTTTTACATCAAGCGGGGATTCAAAAGAAAAAAGGTTATTCAGCTAGTGTTATTTTACCTTTATTTTCAGTTTGATCTTCAAAGGAAGATCTTTCAATCGTATTGTGAATGGCCGCGAATCAGACAAATTCATGAAAAAAGACACGATCTATCGTTTCATGAACAATCCTCATTATAACTGGCGTAAGTTCCTCGCTTTGCTTAGTGTCTCAGTGACAGAAAAGTTAAATCGACTAACAAATTCAAATACACATATCCGTTCCTTGACGATTGATGATTCTTCTTTTTATCGTGATCGTAGCAAACACGTATGGTCCCTTGCAAAGCAATGGGATCACGCTAAAAAAAAGAGTTTTAAAGGAAGAAATCAGCCATCGCTTTCGTCAATTGGCTTTTGATGTCAGCAAAAATGGGATTACGGGATTGGTTCCAGCAGAAGATGGTGGTATTAAAGATGGGGTGCCCTTCCAACAGATCCTTGCTACCTTACAAAGTGGAATGGATCAGACTTCATCAAAAAAAGATAGAGAAAGAATGGAAAAGTTATATCAGGACCTATTTGCAGAGGGTGTTGATGGCTATCGCTGAAAAGAAAAAGCAATAAGATAAAGCCATCTAGGTCTTCCAATTCCCCTGATAAAAAAGTGAGACTACCCTCTTGTTACAGAAACAAGTTCTTTAATTTTATTTGATTGACGCGTGAGCTGGTAGTTTCACTTTTTTGAAGGCTTCGTAGCAAGGCGCAAGCGAGTCCACGACCAGGGTCGATATGATTCGTATGATTGCGAAAAATCCTCTTCTTGACACCATTTAAGCAAACTTTTAAAAATCACTAAAATTAAATGATTATGGATAATTATGTATATACGTTATTTTTCAGATGTGATATAC
>DXDB01000182.1 GCA_019115705.1 Candidatus Tetragenococcus pullicola
GCTCCCATAAGAAACAGCAATGGGAAGTATGGCATATTATATTACGCATGCTTCTAAAAAGAACTTTCAACCCATGAATGCCAATTTTGGACTATTTCCAGACCTACCCAAACGAATTCGTGATAAGAAGCTTCGTTATGAAACAATTGCCAATCGTGCTTTAGAGACATTAGAAGAAATCAAAAAAGAATTCATATAAGAAATAACCAAGAGCATCTACTGATTAAAAACAGTGATGCTTTTTTTGTGTTAAAGTATCGTGTTTGAAAATGTGTAGTAAAGATACAGAAGAATGCCAAAGAATTGTGCCTTTAGCAGGTAAAGATACAGAAGAATAGCAAAGAACTGTGCCTTTAGCGTGTAAAGATACAAAAGAATGGCGAAGAACTGTACCTTTCGCAGGTAAAGATACAGAAGAATGCCAAAGAACTGTGCCTTTAACATGTAAAGATACAAAAGAAAGTCCGTTTACTCGTAAAGCAGAAATAAATGATACTTATCAGCGTTTTCAATTGACCAAACACATTTGTTGTTTTATGATAGTATCATTAAAGTAAGGGGTTGAAAGATAATGATTGGCCAGTTTATCACAATTATCAGTCAGAAGCTTTTGAATCAACCACCTTTTTTCAGAGGGTTGGTTTGGGTAGTCCTCTTTTTAGTGCTCATTGTTATTTTGTATGTGTTGTTTTCGTTGCTATTTTTCCCGTTAATGGCTTTATATAATCGGCTAACTGATAAGAATGAAAGCAACGTTATGGCACAAAACGAATATTTGTTGGGTGAATTAACAGAAAAAATCGAAGGTTTTTCCGTGGGTGAAGTCATGGAAATTGGCAGTAAAACGGCTCACACCGTTTATCCCGCTAAGTTTTATCGAACAAAAGACCAAGAAAATAATCTTCTGTTAACTGTTGGTACCAAAGTGTTGATTATTGATTTTGATGAAAAGGGACGGGCCCTGGTCATTAAAAGTAATCATTATGGAAATTAAAATAAAAAAGGAGTGGTGAAATGTTAGAATTTGTTGGTAGTTCTGTGTTTTTGATCGTTTTGATCGTTGTTTTATTAATTATTTTCTTAATGCTTCGTTATCGTATCGGCAAACCCGATGAAGCTTTGATTGTTACTGGTTCTTTACTTGGAAAAGAAGGAATCAAAATCTTAAAAAATAGTGGAACGTTTGTCATTCCAATCATCCAAAAGGCGCATAAGTTAAGTTTGTTGACGCATAAATTAGAGATTGGGACTCCAGAAGTGTATACTGAACAAGGGGTTCCCATTTTAGCCAGTGCTACCGTATTGGTGAAAGTTGGAAACAGTGTTGAATCAATCAAAACAGCCGCAGAACAATATTTAGGAAAATCAACCAAGGACTTAGAAGATGAAGCACAAGAAGTGTTGGAAGGTCATTTACGGGCCATCTTGGGAACGATGACAGTTGAGGCTATTTATAAAAACCGGGATGATTTTGCTGAACAAGTCCAACAAGTTGCTTCTACGGACTTACGCAAAATGGGCTTAGAAATCGTTTCTTTTACAATTAAAGACGTGACTGATCCCAATGGCTACCTAGATGCTTTAGGTCGCCCTCAAATAGCAGTAGTGAAAAAGAACGCAGAAGTTGCAGAATCAAACGCTTTAAGAGAAACTCGGATCAAACAAGCGGAAAATGAACAATTGGCCCAACATGAAGAAATTCGTCGGAAAACAGAAATCGCTGAAGCCACAAAAGATATGGGATTAAAACAAGCCCAATACAAACAAGAACAAGAAGTCGCTGATGCAAAAGCTGAACAAGTTGCTATCGGTGAAAAAATGAAAGTTCATTTAATTGAACAAGATAAAAATATCGAAATTCAAGACAAGCAAGCGGCTCTGACAGAAAAAGAACTAAATGCAAGTGTTCGTAAGAAAGCAGAAGCAGATAAATATGTTGTCGAACAAAATGCCTTGGCTCAAAAAGCCAGAGAAATCGCACAAGCTGAAGCCGATGCAGAAAAAGTTCGTTTGGCAGCTGAAGCCGAATCGCAACGAGTTACAAAACTAGGAAATGCAGAAGCTGACAAAATTTCTAAAGTTGGACAAGCAGAAGCTGAAAGCAAAGAAAAAATGGCGTTGGCCTTGCAAAAATTAAACGAAGCCGGTATTTTGATGGAATTCATTAAAGTTCTTCCACAAATTGCCAAAGAGGTAAATGCACCAATCAGCAATATTGATAAGGTTGTTAGTTTTGGTGGTGGCGATGGGGTTCATGAGATAGGGGAAGCAGGTTTAGCTCGCACTTTTGACACCATTAAAGAAACGACAGGACTAGATCTTGTTTCTTTAATCAATGAAACCATGTCCACAAAACAAGGAAATAAAGAACTAGTTCAGGCAGTTGAAGAAAAAAGCATCAAGCAAACAGAGCCTGCAGATGAAGAAAATGATTCTGAATAATAAATGAAAAATTCACCACGAGATTTCGTGGTGAATTTTTGTTTTCACTAGAAAGTTGTCATAAGTGTATTGCAGAAGTTGCTGAATGGAGCGATTTATCTGTTCTAAAAAGTAACAACTATTTCGTTTTTTATTAAATTGTGAACGAATTTTGAAAGATTGATTAAATTCTGACAATTCAATTGTTTTTTTTAAAAAGCTATGATAGAGTTTAAGTGCACTAGAAACGGAGGAAAAACGTTGAATCAAATGAATTGGCCCCAAGAGTTTTTCCGTTATTTATTGGTCGAAAAAGGATATTCAGATAAAACAAAAGAGGCTTATGAAGAAGATATTTCAGATTTTTTTGAGTTTTTAAAATCTTCAGGAGATGAAAATTATCTTCAAATAGACCATCGTGATGTTCGGGTGTATTTAAGTGTTTTGTATGATAAAAAATATAGTCGAAATACCATCAGTCGTAAGATGGCTAGTTTACGTTCTTTTTATCAATTTTTGTTGAAACAAGAGATAATCAGCGAAAATCCTTTTTCATATGTCCATTTAAAAAAGAAAAATGCGAAATTGCCGCGTTTTTTTTATGAAGAGGAAATGGAGGCACTCTTTGAAAGTGTTCAAGGCAAAGAACCCTTACGACAACGAGATCGAGCGTTATTGGAAATCTTATACGGTGCGGGTTTGCGGGTGTCAGAATGTGCCCAATTACAATTGCCTGCCATTGATTGGCAAAATGAAGTTCTTTTAATTCATGGAAAAGGCAACAAGGATCGTTACGTTCCTTTTGGTGTTTTTGCCCAAACAGCGGTGCAAGATTATCTAGCTGGCGGGCGAAAAGAATTAATGGAGCATTTTCATAAATCGCATTCGTTTTTATTTGTCAATCGTTTAGGAGATCCTATTACCTCTACTGGCATCGAGTATGCTTTGAATCAATTGATTCGTCGTAGTAGTCTGGATAGTCAGATTCATCCGCATATGTTACGGCATACCTTCGCCACTCATTTATTAAATAATGGCGCGGATATGCGGACGGTACAAGAATTATTAGGCCATGCCAATTTATCAACAACTCAAATCTATGCCCACGTAACCAAGGAAAGCTTACAAAACAATTATCGTAAGTTTCATCCACGGGCGTAAATCATGCAATTTATATAGGAGGAAATATATTCAATGGAATCACAATTTCATTCAACAACCATTTGTGCAGTAAATCAAGATGGAAAATTTGCTATGGCAGGAGATGGACAAGTCACGATGGGAGAACAAATCGTGATGAAAGGTACAGCAAGAAAGGTTCGTCGCATCTATAACGATGAAGTCGTTGTTGGCTTTGCTGGAGGCGTTGCAGATGCCTTTACTCTAGAAGAAAAGTTTGAAGAAAAATTAAATGAATTTAATGGTAATTTACAACGAGCAGCCGTTGAACTTGCTCAAGAATGGCGGTCACAACAAGCAATGCAAAAGCTTGAAGCGATGTTGATTGTCATGAATGAAAAAGAAATGTTACTTGTTTCCGGAACAGGAGAAGTGATTACCCCAGATGATGGAATTTTAGCCATTGGTTCTGGCGGAAATTATGCGCTTGCTGCGGCTCGTTCGATGAAAAAATATGGGAAAGAAACCATGTTAGCAAAAGAAATCGCTGAAAATGCGTTGAATATTGCTGCTGATATTTGTATCTTTACTAACCATAATATTATTGTGGAGGAATGTTAAAAATGATGGAACAAAATGTCTCCCCACGAACTATCGTGGAAGAACTTGATCAATATATTGTTGGCCAAAATCCAGCGAAAAAGTCAGTTGCTGTTGCTTTGCGGAATCGCTATCGTCGCTTGCAATTAGATGAAAAAATGCAAGAAGAAGTGACTCCTAAAAATATTTTGATGATTGGACCAACAGGTGTCGGTAAGACAGAAATTGCACGTCGTTTGGCAAAAATTGTCAATGCACCATTTATGAAAATTGAAGCGACAAAATTTACTGAAGTGGGCTATGTTGGTCGAGATGTGGAATCAATGGTTCGTGATTTGGTAGAAAATGCTATTCAAATTGTTCGAAAAGATCAATATAAAAATGTGCGTGTAAAAGCTGAAAAAAAGGCCAATCGCCGTTTAGCAAAAGCATTGGCACCAGGGATAAAAAAAGAAAAAAGACAAAATTCGAACCCTTATGAACAAATGATGGCCATGTTTGGACAAAACCAACAAGAAGAACCTCAAGAAGAGTTGACTGATGAAATTCGCACAAATCGTCAAGCTATTTATGAACAATTACAAAAAGGCGTATTGGATGAACGAGAAGTAACCATTGAAATCAATGAGCCAAAAACAGCTTCACCTATGATGAATCCTGGATTGGAACAAATGGGAATTGATTTAGGAGATACCTTAGATGCTTTAAAACCACAAAAAAAAGTGGAACGGACCTTGTCTGTTAAAGAAGCTCGCGAAGTTTTAATTCAAGAAGAATCTTCAAATTTAGTAAATGATGCCGATATTCATAGTGAGGCCATCAAGCTTGCTGAATCAAATGGGATTATTTTTATTGATGAAATCGATAAAATTACTTCTAAATCTCAACAATCTGGTGAAGTCTCTCGTGAAGGGGTGCAACGTGATATTTTACCAATTGTCGAAGGGTCACAAGTTAACACCAAATATGGCACTATTCAAACAGATCATATTTTATTTATTGCTTCAGGAGCCTTTCATGTGTCAAAACCAAGTGATTTAATTCCCGAATTGCAAGGACGTTTTCCAATTCGTGTGGAATTAGATGATCTGACAGCTGAAGACTTTGTAAAGATTTTAAAAGAACCCAACAATGCGTTAATCAAACAATACGTAGCCTTACTTGGAACCGAAAATGTTACGGTGACCTTTACTTTAGAAGCAATTGAAAAAATTGCTGAAATTGCTTTTCGTGTCAATCGAGATACTGAAAATATCGGTGCTCGTCGTTTGCATACCATTTTAGAGAAATTACTGGAAGATTTGTTATTTGAAGCTTCTGAAATGCAAATGGGTGAAATTACGATTACAGAAGCCTACGTAGAAGATAAGTTGGCAGATATTGCCCAAGATACTGATTTGAGTCGTTATATTTTATAATCCGTAAGTGACGATGTTTTCTTTCAAAAGGATAGAGTGAATAATGAAGTGTTAAAAGAAAGGGGTAAAAACATGGCAACTCTTTTAGAAAAAACTAGAAAAGTTAATCAGTTGTTGCAACAAAAGAATACATTTAGTATTGATTCAGATTTACCTTATGATAAAATGGCTAAAATTTTGGGGGATATTTTAGATAGCAATGCCTATATCATTAGTAGTGAAGGACATGTTTTAGGTTTTAATGAAAAACATGATGTGAACAATGAACGTGTCAAAAAAATGTTTGTCCAAAAACAATTTCCCAAAAGTTATACAGATATGGTTGAATTATTATCTGTCACCGAATCCAATATTTCGATCGACAATGATATGACAGCTTTTCCTATCGAATCTCGAGACTTATATCCAAACGGCTTAACAACAGTCGTACCAATCTTTGGTGCTGGTGAACGATTAGGGACGATCATTCTTTCTCGTATCAACCAAACCTTTGATGACGAAGATTTAGTATTATCAGAATACAGTGCGACTGTTGTGGGTATGCAAATTTTATATCAAAACTCGCGGGATATAGAAGACAATATTCGGAGTACAACGGCCGTCCAAATGGCAATTAATACTCTCTCTTATAGTGAACTAATTGCCGTTCAAGCGATTTTTGACGCGCTAGATGGCAATGAAGGTCGTTTGACTGCTTCAAGTATTGCCGATGAAATTGGCATCACACGTTCAGTTATTGTCAATGCTTTACGTAAATTAGAGTCTGCTGGCGTTATCGAATCTCGATCACTAGGAATGAAAGGGACCTATTTAAAAGTATTGAATCCTCGTTTTAAAGAAGAACTTGCAAAAGCATAACCATAAAATATGAGCAAAGGACACTTCATTTTCTCTGTCATTTTGCCGAGTTTGGAGGATCGTTATGAGTGTAATCATTGAAATGGAAACTATAAAAGCTGAAATTTCTGAGCAAGGTGCCGAGTTAATCAGCTTAAAAAGTAAAGATAGTAACCTGGAATACCTTTGGCAAGCCAATCCGGACCATTGGGCTAGACATGCGCCCGTACTTTTTCCGATTGTTGGTGCCTTAAAAGACGGAAAGTATACCTACCAAGAGAAAACGTATCAGCTTTCACAACACGGATTTGCTCGAGATAGTCTTTTTTCACTCGTTGAACAAACGCCAACATCTGCTTTATTTTTGTTAGAAAGTAACGACCAAACAAAAGAGAACTATCCGTTTGACTTTCAATTATATATAGCTTATGAATTACAAGAAAGTACACTAAAAGTAAGTTATAAAGTCGTGAATCCAACTAATGAAGATCTTTATTTTTCAATCGGAGGCCATCCAGCCTTTAATGTTCCTTTAGAAGAAGGCTTAACTTTTGATGACTATTATTTGGAGCCAACTCCTATGAAGTCACGAATAACTTTACCGCTTAAAAATGGACAAATCGATAGTGAAAATCGTACCTTGGGACAAACCAATACAACCTTTGCTCTGTCTCATGAATTGTTTCATGAAGATGCTCTAATCTTTGAAACAAAAGGTAGGAACGCGTTTAGTATTAAATCAGAGAAGTCCAAACATAGTGTCACGTTAAGTTATGATGATTTTCCGTATGTCGGTATCTGGTCTACTTATCCTGTTCAATCTCCGTTTGTTTGTATCGAACCTTGGTTTGGTGTTGCAGATACGGTGGAGACAAGTGGTCAATTGACAGAAAAATTGGGGATTCAAAAATTGTCTTCCCACAAAACAATGAAGACCAGTTACACAATTACGATTCAATAAAAAATAAGCTGAGGAATTCCTCAGCTTATTTTTGTGGATGTTTTTTTTTATTTTTTAATCCAAATGAAATCGTACTTTCTGTTCCCGCCTTAATCCGAGCGATGTTTTCGCGATGACGAATGAAAATAAAAATAGTCACAACTATGGCAATAAGTGTTAAAAGCCAGTCGGGTTCTGATAAAAGAGTAGGCGCGACATAAGGAATAAATACTGTCGAAATAGTTATAAGTACTAATGAGATCATACTTGTCAAACTAACTGTGCTTGTAATAAATAAGATGATCAGAAAAAGAATCAGTGAGTATAAAAAGAATAAAGGATGGTAGGCTAAAAGCATTCCAGCGCTTGTTGCCACAGCTTTCCCCCCTTTAAATCCGGCAAATATTGGAAAGACATGTCCTAAAATAGCAAAAACCCCAAACCAAAGTGGGTTGATGGAACTTATGTGGAAAATGTAGGGCAAACAAGTGGCCAAGCTTCCTTTGAGAAGATCCATCAAAAAAACAACGAATCCCGCTGTCTTACCCAAGACACGAAAGGTATTGGTCGTCCCAGTGTTTCCACTTCCGTAGTTTCGAATATCTTTTTTAAAGAAAATTTTTCCGATCCAGACACCAGATGGAATAGAACCTAACAAATAGGCCAAAAGAAATAAGCTTGCAATTTTCATTTTTTCAGTTCCCAACTTTCTGTGTGTTCTTACAACAGAAATAGTTTAGCATGAATTTAAAAGAGCTACAATACTAACTTTTTTTGAGAAATAAAAAAGTATTTCTTTTTTTTACAAACTATGCTATTATTAATTTACAAACATACGTTCCTGTTATCTTTAAAAAGGGACGAAACTATCATAGTTTTTTCCCTATGCTCGACGACTTGTGGCTTTTTTGTGTCGAGCTTTTAGAAGTTGTGTTGGCTAATTTTACAGAATATGGTGTATAATGTGAAAGGTCTACAAAAGAAGGCAGGGAAATAGTAGCTGTCTACTAGAAAATGTCTTATATAAAATGAATGTACAAGGAGAGTTGACGTTGGCAAAAAAAACCAATGAGTATAATGATGCATCAATCCAAGTGTTACAAGGATTAGAAGCTGTAAGAAAAAGACCGGGTATGTATATTGGCTCGACAGATGGTCGCGGCCTTCATCATTTGGTCTATGAAATTTTTGATAATTCAGTGGATGAAGCCTTATCTGGTTATGGAAAAGAAATCACGGTAACCATTCATGAAGATAATAGTATCAGTGTAAAAGATAATGGGAGAGGAATGCCTGTAGGAATGCATGCTTCTGGCATCGCCACAGTCGAAGTTATTTTTACTGTTTTACATGCCGGAGGTAAATTTGGCCAAGGCGGCTATAAAACTTCAGGCGGCTTGCATGGTGTGGGTGCCAGTGTTGTTAATGCTTTATCGAGTTGGTTGGATGTAACCATTGTGAGAGATGGTGTCAAGTATCAAGAAACTTTTAAAAATGGCGGAAAACCGGTCGGAACATTAAAAAAAGTTGGGAAAGTAAGGCAACCGGATGGCACTTGTGTCCATTTTCTGCCAGATGCCTCAATTTTTTCTGTTACCCAATTTTCTTATGATACCTTATCTGAAAGACTAAGAGAATCTGCTTTTTTACTTCAAGATGTCAAAGTCGACTTGATTGATTTGCGTGGGGAAGAAAAAGTTGCAGACACCTTTCACTACGAAGAAGGGATCAAAGAGTTTGTTGAATACTTAAATGAAGGAAAAGACACCTTATCTCCTATCGCTTTTTTCAATGGAAGCAAAGAAGGTATTGAAGTCGAATTTTCCTTTCAATACAACGATGGTTATTCTGAAAATATTTTGTCTTTTGTCAATAATGTCCGTACAAAAGATGGGGGTACTCATGAAGCAGGAATGAAAACTTCGATCACTAAAGCCTTTAATGAATATGCACGTAAAGTAAACCTTTTAAAAGAAAAAGATAAAAATTTGGAAGGTAGCGATTTTCGCGAAGGCATGACCGGTGTTCTATCCGTTCGTATTCCGGAAGACCTACTCCAGTTTGAAGGACAAACCAAAGAAAAACTTGGTACACCGATTGCTCGAACGGTGGTTGATAATGTCATTGGTGAACAATTAGGCTTTTATTTATTAGAAAATAGTGAAATGGGACAAATGTTGGTCAGAAAGGCAATCAAGGCCAGAGAAGCCCGAGTAGCTGCTCGTAAAGCACGAGATGAAAGTCGGAATGGGAAAAAGCGTAAAAAAGGCGAATCGTTACTTTCCGGGAAGTTGACCCCCGCCCAGTCTCGTAATCCTAAAAAGAATGAACTTTATTTAGTCGAAGGAGATTCAGCAGGAGGTTCTGCTAAACAAGGGCGAGATCGCAAATTTCAGGCGATTTTACCTTTACGAGGAAAAGTAATTAATACAGAAAAAGCCAAGATGCAAGACATTTTGAAAAATGAAGAAATAAATACCATGATTTATACGATTGGTGCTGGTGTGGGTCCAGAGTTTTCGATTGAAGATTGCAATTATGACAAAGTAATCATTATGACAGATGCCGATACAGACGGTGCCCATATCCAAGTCTTGTTATTAACCTTCTTTTATCGTTATATGAAGCCGTTAATCGAAGCAGGAAAAGTTTATATTGCCTTACCGCCTTTGTACAAAGTTTCAAAAGGATCAGGGAAAAAAGAACAAATCGAATATGCTTGGACAGATGATGAATTGCGTCAGGTCATTGAAAAAGTAGGAAAAGGCTATATGTTACAACGTTATAAAGGACTAGGTGAAATGAATGCTGATCAATTGTGGGAAACAACCATGGATCCAGACACACGTACGCTAGTTCAGGTAAGAATTGATGATGCGGCACAAGCAGAAAGACGAGTGACTACCTTAATGGGCGATAAAGTGGCACCTCGTAGAAAATGGATTGAAAGCCATGTTCAATTTACTTTAGAAGAAGAAGGAAGTATTTTAGAAACAACCGATCCAACAAATAATCATGATTTTTCTCAAACAGATGAAAAGTCAGTTGAAACGCTCAGTTTATTTGATAATTAATTAAATTTCATAAAAAGAGAGGGGCGGAAATGATGCCCTCTCACTAACCATTTATGCTAAAGGAGGATTTTCTTTGGAACATCATAATAATATTCAGGTATTGCCTTTAGAAGAAGTCATTGGCGATCGTTTTGGACGGTATTCAAAATATATCATCCAGGAACGTGCATTGCCTGATATTCGAGATGGATTAAAGCCTGTGCAACGGCGTATTTTATTTTCGATGAATAAAGATGGCAACACCCACGAAAAAGGATTTCGAAAATCCGCAAAATCAGTAGGAAATATCATGGGAAATTACCATCCTCATGGGGATATCAGTATTTATGAAGCCATGGTGCGATTAAGCCAGGATTGGAAGTTACGAGAAGTATTGGTTGAAATGCACGGCAATAACGGAAGTATGGACGGTGATCCTCCAGCGGCGATGCGTTATACAGAAGCTCGCTTGTCTGAGTTAAGTGGCGAAATGCTAACAGACATCGATAAAGAAACTGTTGAATTTGTATGGAATTTCGATGATACTGAAAAAGAACCGACTGTATTACCCGCTGGATATCCCAATCTTCTAGTGAACGGTTCGACAGGTATTTCTGCTGGTTATGCTACAGAAATACCTACCCACAACTTAGGAGAAGTCATTGATGGTACGATTTATATGATCGATCATCCAGAAGCTTCGTTAGAAAAACTGATGCAGTATATTCCTGGTCCAGACTTTCCAACAGGTGGCATCTTACAAGGAAAAGAAGAACTTAAAAAGGCCTATGAAAATGGAAAAGGCAAAGTGATTTTACGTTCAAAAACGAGTGTAGAAGATTTACGTGGAAATAAACAACAAATCGTAATCACTGAAATTCCTTATGAAGTGAATAAAGCTTCTTTGGTCAAAAAAATGGATGAAATCCGCTTGAATAAAAAAATTGATGGCATTGCTGAGGTTCGTGACGAAAGTGATCGTACGGGTTTACGAATTGTTGTTGAACTTAAAAAAGATGCCAATGCACAAGGAATCTTGAACTATTTATTCAAAAATACCGATTTACAAATCAATTATAATTTTAATATGGTTGCCATAGATGACATGCGTCCTCAACAAGTTGGTCTGCAACATATTTTAAAAAGTTATATTCATCATCGTAAAAGTGTCATCCTTAAACGTAGTCAGTTTGATTTAACAAAAGCCAAAAAGAGACAGCATATCGTTGAAGGATTGATCAAAGCCTTATCGATTCTTGATGAAGTTATTGCGACCATTCGCGCCAGTAAAGATAAAAAAGATGCCAAAAATAATTTGGTCATGGCCCACCAATTTACGGAAGAACAAGCCGAAGCAATTGTTAACCTACAACTTTATCGTTTAACAAATACCGATATTACACAGCTCAATAAGGAAGCTCAAGAACTAGCCGAATGGATTAAAGAATTACAAAAAATCATCAACGATCCGAAAGAATTATTTAAAGTAATGAAAAAAGAACTGCGTGACATCAAGAAGAAATATGCAACTTCTCGACTGACAGCTATTGAAGCCGAGATTGAAGAAATAAAAATCGACACAGAAGTTCTTGTTGCTCAAGAAGAAGTAGTGGTTGCTGTTACCAAAGAAGGGTACTTCAAACGTAGCAGCCTGCGTTCTTATTCAGCTTCTAAACCCAATGAAGTCGGGATGAAAGAAGAGGATGTCCTAGTCTTTAGTGAACAG
The DNA here is from genome assembly GCA_019115705.1 of Candidatus Tetragenococcus pullicola. Lineage (GTDB taxonomy): Bacteria > Bacillota > Bacilli > Lactobacillales > Enterococcaceae > Tetragenococcus > Tetragenococcus pullicola. Next base: position 12,115 of record DXDB01000182.1, read on the forward strand.
CTTAATACCTTGGATCATTTATTGATGGTGACCAACAAAGGAAATGTAATCTATCGACCGGTTCATGAAATACCAGATGTAAAATGGAAGGACATGGGAGAACATTTATCACAGTCCATTACTAATTTAGCAATGGATGAGACTGTTTTGGCTGTTTTTAGTTACAAAGAACTGGATGCTCATAAAAACTTTGTATTGATTACCAAAGAAGGTTATGTGAAGCAGACAACTATGAATGAAATTACACCTTGGCGAACCTATAAGAGTAGACCCATGAGTATCATCAAATTTAAATCTAAGACGGATCAATTAGTCAATGTTTTTCTGACAGATCAAGAAAAAGAAATGGATCTCTTTTTAGCTAGTCATCAATCATTTGGTTTGCGGTTTTCTTTATCAGAAGTTCCAGTTGTTGGTGCCAAGGCGGCTGGTGTCAAATCAATGAATCTTAAAAAAGAAGACTATGTGGTCAATGGCTTATTGGTTTATTCTGAAGGAGATACACCGATTGTTGTCATAACACAACGTGGCGCAGTGAAACGTATGTTAGCTCAAGAACTAAATCAAATGAGTCGAGCAAAACGAGGTTTATTAATTTTGCGTGAATTAAAGAAAAATCCGCATCGTATTATTTATATGGGGAGTGGACAAGGAGAAGAATTAGTACTTCAGGATCAAAAAGGAGAGCTACATTCTGTTATTTCAAACCAATTCCCAGTAAGTGATCGAAGTTCCAACGGTTCCTTTGTTTATAGTGAAAAAGAAGGCGGACTTGTGACATCTGTTCACGAGCTAATTGATCCTAGCATAGAAGAAGGAAAAACTGTTATATAAAATGTATAAAATAGCGTTTTCTGTATTGATACAGGAAACGCTATTTTTATAGCAAATGATTAAGAAAACTTTAGAATTCTTCTTTTTTGAGAATCAAATCACAGAGTAAAAATGTTGATTTAAAAAGGTTTATGAGTCTTTAAGTTAAAAAAATGTATAAAATGTTAAAAAAATACTTCTTTAGGATTGCAATCTGTTTTTACTGTGTTATACTATTCACGTAGAGCTGTTACAATAGTAAACAGAATTTTAAGGAGGATCCTAAAATGGCAACTGTATCAAACAAAGTAGAAAACTTTGAAACTGCTTGGGATGGATTTAAAGATGGGCTTTGGAAAAACGAAATCAACACGAGAGACTTTATTCAAAAGAACTACACTGAATATCGTGGCGATGACAAGTTTCTAGAAGGAATTGCGCCTAGTACGGACAAATTATGGACAAAATTGCAAGAAATGTTTGAAGTGGAACATGAACAAAACGGTGTTTATGACATGGACAATAACATTCCTTCAACGATTACTTCTCATGGCCCTGGCTATTTGATTAAAGAAGAAGAAAAAATTGTTGGCCTTCAAACTGATGTTCCTTTGAAACAAGCATTCCAACCATTTGGTGGTATTAAAATGGCTGAAGATGCATTGAAAACAAATGGTTATGAAGTTGATGAAGATATGCATAAAATCTTCACTGACTGGAGAAAAACGCATAACCAAGGTGTATTTGATGCTTATACTCCTGAAATGCGTGCTGCTCGTCACAACAAGATTATCACTGGATTACCAGATGCATATGGTCGTGGACGTATCATTGGTGATTATCGTCGTATCGCTTTATATGGTATTGACTACTTGATGGCGGAAAAACAAAAAGATCATGCAAATATTGGCGTGAAGACAATGACAAACGATGTCATCCAATTGCGTGAAGAAGTTTCCGAACAATATCGTGCTTTAAATGATTTGAAGAAAATGGCTGCTTCTTACGGATTTGATATTTCTCGTCCAGCAGAAAATGCACAAGAAGCTATCCAATGGTTATACTTCGGTTACCTTGGTGCTATTAAATCTCAAAACGGTGCTGCAATGTCCTTTGGTCGTGTATCAGCATTCTTGGATGTATACATTCAACGCGACTTAGAACGTGGTGTCCTTACAGAACCTGAAGCACAAGAATTGATTGATCAACTGGTATTGAAATTACGTATGGTTAAATATGCACGTACCCCTGAATACAATTCATTATTCTCAGGTTATCCAATTTGGGCTACTTTATCATTAGCTGGAATGGGAATTGACGGACGTTCACTTGTTACGAAAAATGACTTCCGCATCCTAAATACTCTTGTTAACATGGGACCAGCTCCTGAACCAAATATGACAATTTTGTATTCATCACGTTTACCTGAAGGATTTAAGACATTTGCTGCAAAAATTGCTAAAAATAGTTCTTCTATCCAATTTGAAAACGATGATTTACTTCGTACAAACTGGGGATCTGATGATGTATCCATTGCTTGCTGTGTATCTGCTACTGTAACAGGTAAAGACATGCAATTCTTCGGTGCTCGTGCCAACCTTTGTAAAGCTCTTTTATATGCTATCAATGGTGGGGTTGATGAAAAGACAAAAGCTCAAGTTGGTCCTAATTATCGTCCAATTACAAGTGATGTCCTTGACTTTGATGAAGTCATGCCAAAATACAAAGCGATGATGGATTGGTTAGCTGAACTTTATGTGAACACTTTAAATGTCATTCATTATATGCATGATAAATATTCATATGAAGCTGAACAATTAGCTTTGATGGATACAAACCTTAAACGTACCTTTGCAACAGGAATTGCTGGTTTATCTCATGCTGCTGATAGTTTGATGGCTATTAAATACGGAAATGTTAAAGTTATTCGTGATGAAGATGGCTTAGCAGTTGATTATGAACCACAAAATGAATTCCCAACTTATGGTAATGATAATAAAGAAGCAGACGAAATGGCAAACTGGATTGTTGAATACTTCATCGGCCAAATTCGCCGTCAACATACTTATCGTAATTCCACACCTACTACTTCATTATTGACGATTACGTCTAATGTTGTTTATGGTAAAGCAACAGGAAATACGCCAGATGGTCGTCGTGCTGGTAAACCTTTATCACCAGGTGCTAACCCAAGTTACCAAGATGGTAAATATTTAGGTGAAAAGAACGGCTTGTTAGCTTCATTGAACTCAACAGCTCGTTTGAACTATGAAAATGCTATGGATGGTATTTCTAATACGCAAACTATCAATCCAACTGGACTTGGTAAAGATGATGATACACGTATTGCAAACTTGAGCAATGTTTTAGACGGTTACTTTGACAAGGGCGGTTACCATATGAACGTCAATGTCTTCTCTAATGATCTTTTACTTGATGCCCAAGCTCATCCAGAAAAATATCCAAACTTAACGATCCGTGTTTCTGGTTATGCTGTTAAGTTCCGTGACTTAACTCGTGAACAACAAAACGACGTTATTTCTAGAACTGCACATGACAGAATGTAAGATACAAGAGTTTTTAAGGGTGGCAAGTTTCTTGTCACCCTTTTTTTATGAATATGGTGTCTGTTAGCTAGCCATGCTAAAGGCGCCACTTAAATGAATAATTATTTCAACGTGTGTATAGATTTTAAAAAATTCTAAATGAAAGAGGGATAAAAATGTCAGAACAAGTTAAAGGACGTATTCATTCCACTGAAAGTTTTGGAACTGTTGATGGACCAGGTTTACGCTTTATTATTTTCGCACAAGGGTGTCGGATGCGCTGTCAGTTTTGTCACAATCCTGATACTTGGGCAATCAATAATCCGGATGCTACTTATCGTACGGCTGATGATGTTTTAGAAGAAGCATTAAAATATCGGGCGTATTGGGGAGAAAAAGGTGGTATCACCGTAAGTGGAGGAGAACCCCTTTTACAAATAGACTTTTTACTTGAGTTATTTAAAAAGGCCAAAGCACTCGGTATCAATACTACAATCGATACTTGTGGGAACCCATTTACACGAAAGGAACCTTTCTTTAGTAAATTTCAAGAATTAATGAATTATACAGATTTATTACTTTTTGACATCAAACAAATCGACAATGAACAACATAAACTTTTGACAAGACAAAGTAATGAAAATATTCTCGAAATGGCTAAATATTTATCAGAAATTGGAAAGCCTGTCTGGATCCGTCATGTTTTGGTGCCACAACGGAGCGATTATGATGAATATCTTATTCGTTTAGATGCCTTTATCAAAACACTGAATAACGTGGATAAAGTGGAAATATTGCCTTATCATACGATGGGGAAATATAAATGGGATGAAATGGGACTGAAATATCCTTTAGATGGTATCGAACCTCCGACAAAAGATCGTGTTGAAAATGCCAAAAAACTTTTACACGTCGAAGATTATAAAGGGTATTTGACAAGATAATACTGTTTATAATTGATAACAGTCATGTAGGGGCTTTTTACTTGAAAAAGATTCAGGTAAAAGTACCTACATGATTTTTTAACTGATTGTACGAGAATTAAAGAAATCAGTATAAAAAGCATGGAAATTTAAAAAATAATTTGCTATCATAAAGAAGAGTTAGAAAGATTGGAGCGAATGATATGTCAAAAGTATTAGTATTCGGACATCAAAACCCAGACACAGATGCAATCGGTGCTGCGATTAGTTATGCTGCATTGCAAAGAGAACTTGGAATGGATGCAGAAGCAGTTGCGTTAGGTGAACCTAATGAAGAAACAAAGTATGCCTTAGATTATTTCCATCTACAAGCGCCACGTGTGATTGAAAAGGTGACTGATGAAACGCAAGACGTGATGTTAGTTGATCATAATGAATTTCAACAAAGTGTTTCTGATATAGCAGAAGCAACTATCTTATCAGTTGTCGACCATCATCGCATTGCAAATTTTGAAACAGCAAGTCCTTTGTATTATCGCGCGGAACCAGTAGGCTGTACGAGCACGATTATCTTGAAATTATACAAAGAAAAAGACATAGCCGTCGTACCAGAAATTGCTGGGATTATGTTATCTGCCATTATTTCTGATACTTTATTATTTAAATCACCAACGTGTACTCCTGAAGACGAAGCAGCGTGTCACGAACTAGCAAAAATTGCAAACGTTGATTTAAAAACGTATGGTTTAGATTTATTGAAGGCTGGAACAAACTTAGAAAACAAGTCAATCGAAGAATTACTGGACTTGGATGCTAAAAGTTTTACGATGGGAGATAAAACCGTTCGTATTGCCCAAGTAAATACAGTTGATATTGAAGAGGTATTGACTCGTCAATTTGATTTGGAAACCGCTATGGAAAAATTAAATCTTGAGAACTCTTATGACTTATTCTTATTAGTCATTACGAATATTTTAGATAGTAATTCAGAACTTTTAGCTATTGGTGATCCCGTAGATAAAGTAGAAGAGGCTTTTGATGTTTCTTTAGATAAAAATCGCGCCTTTTTAAAAGGAGTTGTCTCTCGAAAGAAACAAGTGGTACCTCCTTTACAAAACGTGTTCTAATACAATAAGAGCAACAAACGCCTTGAGACGATCCTTTTGTTTCAAGGTGTTTTCTGTTTGAAATAAGAATAGGAGAAAGTAGATTATGGAAATTTGTTATTCTGGAAATGATACAAGACTTGCCAGGCTTTTAAAAAGTGATTTTTTTCATAAACTTGTCGATTTACTAGAAGTGGATGAAGCACCAACCTTACGTCAATTAAAAGCGGCCTTTTCGCAAAATATTGATCATGATCTTGATTACCTGATAAAAAATAAAATTGTAAGTCGTAAAGAGCGTCGTTATTTCCTTTTACTAGCGATAAAGCATTATGAAGAAGACCAAGAGATTATTGAAAAATGGACAAAGAAAATAGAAACCTATAGTAAATATAAAAGTTGGAAGGAAAAAAAGGAATTTTTGATACAACTTAGTCTAGTTGAGTCTCAAGAAATGTATCTTTTTGATACAAATCAGCCGTATGCATCTTTTTACAGCCTTGAAAATGATAAAATCAAAATTTCTTCTTTATCAATAGAAAAATGGCCACAAACAATTCCTGCTTACTTTTCTTTTTTAAAAAAACCAGAAGCTGGATTTTATGAAGAAGCGTTACAGTTGCTTGGAGATGTCAATGAAGATTATTTTTTGAATCAAATTTGGATGGTTCTCGATAAATTAGAAACAGGAAAAAAACAAAAAGAAACAATCTTTTTGCGTTCACTCTATCTTTTTGGCATTGTGGAAAACAAGACACGAGCTATTAAAGAAGAAGTAGTCTGTCGGCATGAGAACTATTCATTTTCGAATTCTATTCTGAAGGAATTTCAAAAGTTAACCGAATTTCAACAACGCTCTATTTTAGGAGCAATACTTGAAAAACTAGAAGTTTCCGAATTTACCATCGTTTATAAAAGAGAATAAAGATATGAAAACTAGACTCAAGAGCAAAAGAAACTCTTGGGTCTTTTTTTGACTATGGGGAAAGTTTTGCTTAATTACCCAAGCCATTATACTTGGCGATAGTCTTGCTTAGAGTCAACTGAAAAAACGCGTGAAATTGACCTAGGCTGACTGACCCAGAATTGTAAAAGTAGGCCCGGCAATTGAGTTTGTCGGTACAGAATCGAAAAAAGAGGCCCGGTAACAGGGGCCACCGATATAGAAATCCGGTAATATTCAGTTATGCGAAGATTAATCAATCAATTGATAACGAACTCTACGAATCAAATGACACGTTGGATGAAGAAACTCTGTTAATTTTTTTGGATATATTTTTATCTTATTTTAATGTAAAAGGTTAGATTATGAGAAAAAAGTAAAAAAGCATTTTTTCTTATTGCCATTTTATAATTTTCTTTTTTAATAAGAAAAAAATTAGCACTTGTGAAAATAGAAGAAGCGATTTTTGAGTTTTTAAAAATTAAGCCGATTGTATCAGCTTTTTATTGAAATTAAAAAGAAAAAAGTTACATGAATATTCATTATTATTGTGAAAAAATATAAAAAACATTCATAAACTTTTTCATTGTGTCCGCTTTCTTAGTTCTTGTTCATTTTTTTATTTTTTCGAATTTTTAGGTGAATTTATTAGATTTATGCTATAATTAGGTTAGAAATATTAATAGTGTTAAGTAGATGTAATTATTAAATTTGTAGCTTTAATAAAAAAATAAGGGGGGATTTTTTATTTGGATGAGAAAGAGTTATTAACAGCAGAACAGCGTTTTTTAACAGGCGAAAACTTTTACTTGCAACATTTTTTAGGTGTACAAAAAGAAGCTGAGTGTTATACGTTTCGAGTCTGGGCTCCTCATGCCCAACAGGTATGGTTGGTTGGTGATTTTAATCAATGGGATGACTCGTTACCCATGACAAAACGGCAAGAATCAGGGGTCTGGGAAATTTCGTCTGATTTGCCTTCAGAAGGTCAGCTTTATAAGTTTAAAGTGAGACAAGCTTCTGGAAAAGAAATCATGAAACTTGATCCTTTTGCTATTACTTTTGAAAAAAGGCCAGGAACTGCTGCTGTTTTGCACACTATTACTGAACGAAAATGGAAAGATGGCTTATGGCGTGGCCGTCAAAAACGTAGTCGTAGCTTTCAACGTCCCTTAAATATTTATGAAGTTCATGCTAGCTCTTGGAAAACAAAAGAGGACGGCACTCCTTATACCTTTTTTGATTTAAAGGTAGAACTGGTTTCATATGTCAAAGAAATGGGCTATACCCATATTGAATTTATGCCATTAACAGAGCATCCACTGGGCATGTCTTGGGGCTATCAAACAACCGGATATTTTGCTTTGTCTTCTTATTATGGAACCCCTGAAGAATTTCAAGACTTTGTGGAATATTGTCATTTAAATAATATTGGGGTATTTGTTGATTGGGTGCCGGCTCATTATTGTGCAAATGAGGATGCCTTGCCCTATTATGATGGGACCCCGACTTTTGAATATGAAGATTCTGATCGGGCTAAAAATAATCGTTGGGGGACGATTTGTTTTGATTTAGGCAAACCGCAAGTTCAGAGTTTTTTGATTTCAAGCGCTCTTTTTTGGATAGAAATGTATCATGTTGATGGTATTCGAGCCGATGCTGTTTCAAGCATGCTTTACCTTGATTATGATGAAGGACCATGGACACCAAATGAAGAAGGAGGAAATCGTAATTACGAAGGGTTTTATTTCTTACAAAAATTAAATGCTGTCATTAAACTGGCGCACCCACAAACGTTGATGATGGCTGAAGAAAGTACTTCTGAAACAAAGATTACAGGAACGATAGAAGAAGGTGCTTTGGGTTTTGATTACAAGTGGAACATGGGTTGGATGAACGATATTTTACGTTTTTATGAAATGGACCCAATTTATCGTAAAGATCATTTTACCTTATTGACTTTTTCTTTCATGTACATGATGAATGAAAATTATATTTTACCGTTTTCCCATGATGAAGTTGTTCATGGAAAGAAAAGTCTGATGCATAAAATGTGGGGAGATCGATATAAGCAATTTTCACAATTACGAAATATGTATACCTATTTAATGACACATCCTGGGAAAAAATTATTGTTTATGGGAAGTGAATGGGGACAGTTTTTAGAATGGAAATATGATGAAGGGTTGGAATGGGTCGATTTAAATGATTCGATGAACAAAAAAATGCAAGTGTTCACCAAAACGCTTAATGAACTATACCATCAACAACGTTCTTTATGGGAGTTAGAAGGTTCGTATGACACCATCGAAATTATTGATGCTGACAATCAGGACGAATCGATACTGACCTTTATGCGAAAAGGAAAGCGTAAAAAAGACTTTTTGATCATTGTATTAAATTTGACGCCTATTGAGCGCCACGATTTTCCTATTGGTGTTCCTTATAAAGGTGTCTACACTGAGATTCTTAATACTGAGAAAAAAGAGTTTGGAGGAACATGGACCGCATCAAATCCGGATCGAGAAACCAGTGATGTTCCTTTTAAAAAATACAATCAACAGATCCAAACGATTGTACCGGCATTAGGTGCACTGATCATTCAACCAAATAAGATCAAGCTTACAAATAAAAATTAAAACGTGAAGGGAGGAAAAGGTGACTATCACCGATTCTATGAAAACAGAAATGGTAGCTATGATATTGGCTGGTGGCCAAGGAACAAGATTAGGAAAGTTGACACAAAGTATTGCAAAGCCTGCAGTGCCGTTTGGAGGAAGATATCGAATTATTGATTTTACCTTGAGTAATTGTGCCAATTCGGGAATCAAAAATGTAGGTGTTGTCACACAGTATCAACCATTAGCACTAAATAGTCACATCGGTAATGGGGCTAGTTGGGGCTTAGATGGTATCAATGCCGGCGTGACAATTTTGCAGCCTTACTCTAGTTCTGAAGGCAGCAAATGGTTTGAAGGAACTGCTCATGCCATCTATCAAAATATGGCCTATATCGATCAACTGGATCCACAATATGTATTAATCTTATCTGGGGATCATATTTATAAAATGGATTATGAAGATATGTTGGCCAATCATAAACGAAACAACGCAGCCTTATCAGTGGCTGTGCTTGAAGTTCCAATGAAAGAAGCATCACGCTTTGGCATTATGAATACCGATGATAATGATCGAATCATTGAATTTGATGAAAAACCAGAGCATCCTAAAAGTAATTTGGCTTCAATGGGAATCTATATCTTTAATTGGAGTCGCTTAAGAAAAATGTTGAATAACAACTTTTCTAAAGATAGTACCATGAGTGATTTTGGTAAGCATGTTATTCCAGCGTATTTAGACAGTGGCGAAAATGTCTTTGCTTATCGTTTCCAAGGGTATTGGAAAGATGTAGGAACGATTGATTCTTTATGGGAAGCCAATATGGAGTTTTTAGATCCAGAGATGGAATTAGACATCCGTGATAAAGCTTGGCGAATTTATTCGAAAAATCGCATTGCACCGCCACATTTTATAACGCAAACCGGATCAGCTTCTAATTCGTTGATTTGTGATGGTTGTTATATTGCAGGTGATGTTAAGCATAGTATTTTATCAGATGATGTCCAAATAAAAGAAGGCGCTCAGGTGACAGATAGTGTGATTATGTCAGGAGCAACGATTGGGAAAAATGCGAAAATCCATCGGGCCATCATTGGAGAAGATGCTATTATTGGCGATCATGCAGAAATTGATGGGACAGATGAAATTGATGTGGTCGGTTATTCTGAAGTGATTGGGGTGAAAAATTATGAAGACTAATAAAATGGCAGCGATTATTGGTAACGTACGGCATTACGACGAGCTTAACCCCTTGTTGGAAAAGCGTCCAATTTCGACGTTACCCTATGATAGCAAGTATCGTTTGATCGATTTTAATTTATCAAATATTGCCAATGCCAACGTTACTTCTTTATTTATGGTTTTTAAAGACAACGAATTACGTTCAGCTTTTGACCATATTGGTGGTGGGAATGAATGGAATCTAGATGGCGTCTCCAATCGTTTCTTCTTTCATAATTACTCTGATTATGAAAAATTGGGAGATAATGATGCGGCCTATTTTGAAAACATTATTGATTATCTAAAGAAGTCAAAGTCGGAATATACGGTTTATATGAATAGTAATATATTATGTAATATTGACTTGCGTTCGGTGTTGCATATTCATCAAACGCGCGCTTGTGAGATGACGGTCGTTTACAAAAAAGTTCCGGCCTCTATTGTCTACAAAGAAGATATTGTTCTTGAATTAGACAATGAGCACACCATTGCTAGAAGTCATGTAGCCAAAGAAACGAAATTAGATGACTATGTCAATCTTTGTACGGGTATTTTTCTTCTAAAGACAGACGTATTGATTGCTATTTTAGAAGAAAAAATCGCTGATGGAGTTTCGGGAAAATTGGAAGAATTTTTACGGGAGCGAATTGATGCTTCTACCAATGCTTATGAGTATACAGGTTATTTAAGTAATATTTTTGATATTGTTTCTTATTACAATGCCAATATGGATATGTTAGATACGCAAAAATTTAATTCTCTGTTATATTCTAGTCAAAAAATTTATACAAAAATAAAAAATGAGGTACCTACTTATTATACAAAATCATCAGTGGTGAATAATAGTCAATTTGCAACAGGCTGTATTGTGAAAGGGCAAGTAGAAAATTCTTTGGTTGGGCGAGGGACGATTGTTGAAGAAAATGCCAAAATTGAACAGTCTTTGATCTTTCAAAATGCTAATATCGAAAGTGATGCAGAGATCTCTTATGCTATTTTAGATAAAAATGTTCATGTAGCCAGTGGCGTCAAAATACAAGGGTCTAAAGAAAAACCAATGGTGGTGAAAAAAGGATCCTATGTGAAAGAAAATATTTTAGGAGGAGCAAAATGAAAGTACTTTTTACTGCTGCAGAATGTGCTCCTTTTTTTAAAACAGGCGGGTTGGGTGATGTGTGTGGCACCCTACCCAAGGAATTAGTAAAAAAGGGAGTCGAAACAATCGTTGTGTTACCTTTTTTTACAAGCATGGCTGAAAAGTATCAACAACAATGTGAGCATCTTTTTGATTTTACGGTTGAAGTGGGCTGGCGCAAACAATATTGTGGTGTCAAGCGCTTGAATTTTGAAGGGGTCACTTACTATTTCATCGATAATCTTTATTATTTCGATCGAAAAGAATTGTATGGGTATTACGATGATGGCGAACGCTTTGCTTTTTTCCAAATGGCTGTGATTGAGTTGATGGAAAAGATTGACTTTATTCCTGACGTTTTGCATGCCAATGATTATCATAGTGCGATGATCCCTTTTTTATTAAAGGAAAAATACCATTGGATAAAGGCTTATCGTTCGATTAAAACAGTTCTGACGATTCATAATATTGAGTTTCAAGGCTGGTATGCTAAAGAAGTGTTGCCAGATTTATTTGGAATGGGGACACAACGTTACGATGATGGAACGGTACGGATGAACGATGCTTTAAATTTTATGAAGGCGGGTATTTTATATGCCGATCGTGTCACGACGGTCAGTCCTTCTTATGCAGAAGAAATTAAAACCACAGAATTTGGCTGTGGACTTGATGGAATTTTACGTATGGAAAGTGGTAAATTAGTTGGTATTTTAAATGGTATTGACTATGATCTTAATAATCCAGAGACAGATACCTCTTTACCTTACCATTATTCAGTTGAGGATCTTTCAGGGAAGTATAAAAATAAAGCAGCCCTTCAAGAAGAAATGAACTTACCTATTGCACCTGACATTCCTTTGATTGCTGTGGTCAGTCGCTTGACCTATCAAAAGGGATTTCATTTAGTCATTGACGAATTTGAAAATCTATTACAATTTCCGGTTCAATTTGTGCTATTAGGAACCGGTGATCCACGCTTTGAGCAAGGGTTTCAAAATATAGCTGCACGTTATCCAGATAAATGTGCGATCAATATTTCGTTTGACGTTCAGTTGGCACAACGGCTTTATGCTGGCGCCGATTTGTTCCTAATGCCTTCTTCATTTGAACCTTGTGGCTTATCTCAGATGATTGCCATGCGTTATGGGACCTTACCCATTGTTCATGAAGTAGGAGGCTTAAAAGATACAGTTGACTCCTTTAATCCTGTTTCTGGACAAGGAACTGGATTTGGCTTTCAAGAATTTACATCTTATCAACTGATGCAAAGTATCAAGCTTGCTTTAAATACGTATGAAAAAGCGCCAGATACTTGGTCGCAGTTACAAAAAAGAGCGATGAACCAGGATTTTCGTTGGGAAACCAGCAGTCAAAGATATATAACCTTGTATAAAAGTATCGTATAAGTTGTGTAGGCTGAAACATCAGGGGGGTGTTTCAGCCAATTTTCTAAAAGGAGACGGCTATGGAAATTACCAAAGAGTTATTAAAAGAAGAGTTACGTAAAAGAGTTCGTGATAGTTATGCGTTGGAATTAGAAGATGCCACTTCAAATGAACTATTTTACGCGTTAGGGGCTTTTGTAAAAGCGACGTATAATGACAATTGGCGTAAAACATGGAAAAATTATTTAACCGAAGAACAAAAACAAGTTTATTATTTTTCAATTGAATTTTTGCCCGGTAAAATGTTAAAGAGCAACCTATTGAATTTAGGGATTTTAGATTTAGTGGAAGAAACATTAGCTGAAATTGATGTTACCTTAGAAGATTTAGTGGATGTTGAAAAAGATATGGCTTTAGGAAATGGTGGCTTAGGTCGTTTGGCATCTTGTTTTATGGATTCGATTGCCTCCAGTGGCTTACCAGGAAATGGCAACGGGATCCGTTATGAATATGGTTTATTTAAACAAAAGTTTGTCGACGGCTACCAAGTTGAGTTGCCAGATGAATGGTTAAATGGTGGCAATGTTTGGGAGATAAGACGCGAAAGTAAAGCTTGTAATGTTCATTTTGGTGGCAATGTTTATATGAAAAAAAATGCGGTAGGCAAATTAAAACCTATTGCTGAAGATGAAACGATTATTCGAGCAGTTCCTTATGATACGGGGATGGTTGGTTACGAAAATGGGATTGTAAATACCATGCGTCTTTGGAGTGTGGAGGTTTCTCCAGAACAAGAAAGTAAATTTAATAGTATTGCTTCACGTCGAGCCATTAAAGATTTGACAGCTGTTTTATACCCGGATGATTCAAATGAAGATGGTCGATTGATTCGACTAATGCAAGAATATTTCTTTGTTTCTGCAGGTGTACAAAGTATTATTCGCTATTACAAAAAATTGAATAAATCTTGGCATGCCTTGAGTGAAAAAATTGCGATTCATATTAATGATACCCACCCAGCTTTGTGTATTCCAGAATTGATGCGAATTTTGATGGATGAACACGATGTCAATTGGGAGCAGGCTTGGGATATTACTGTCAAAGTTATGAGTTATACGAACCATACCATCATGGCCGAAGCTTTGGAGAAGTGGCCCATTTATATGATGAAGCGTGTATCACCACGAATGTTTCAAATTATTGAAGAAATCGATCGACGATTTGTAGCATCGATGCGCGGAATCCATCCAGAAGCATTGATTCAGCGAACTCGAATCATTCAAGGGGATCAAATTCATATGGCGAATTTAGCGATTATTGGTAGTCATAGTACCAATGGCGTTGCTAAAATCCATTCAGATTTGTTAAAAGCAGTCGTGTTACATGATTTTTATGTGATTTATCCTGATCGATTCAATAATAAAACGAACGGGATCGCTGAACGTCGTTGGTTACAGTTAGCCAATGAACCTTTGGCAAAGGTATTAGATGAAACAATTGGGACGTCTTGGCGAAGTGATTCTACTGATTTGAAACTATTGATGAATTATCAAGAGGACCCAAATGTATTGAATCAACTGGCTTGTGCCAAACTGCAAAAAAAGAAAGAATTGGCGAGCTATATTCAAAAAGAGACAGGAATCACTGTGTCCCCAGATGCCATTTTTGATGTTCAAATTAAACGACTACATGCTTATAAACGTCAACTACTCAATCTTTTGCACATTTTAAAGCTGTACTTTGATTTAAAAGAAAACCCTGAATTAGATTTGATACCACGTGTATTTATTTTTGGCGCCAAAGCTGCACCAAGTTATCATTATGCAAAATCAATCATTAAAGTAATTAATGAAACAGCCCGTATGATTAATGAAGATGAAAGTATTGATGGAAAAATTAAAGTGGTCTTTTTACCGAACTATAATGTTTCGCTGGCTGAAAAAATTATTCCAGCAGCCGATGTCAGTGAACAAATCTCTTTGGCCTCAAAAGAAGCTTCAGGAACTAGCAATATGAAACTGATGCTAAATGGAGCCATCACCATTGCTACGTTGGATGGGGCAAATATCGAAATAAGAAATGCAGTAGGTGAGGATAACATTTGTGTCTTTGGTCTAACTGAACAAGAAGTTTATGCTTATTATGAAAATAAAGCTTATTCTTCTCAAAAAATATATGATGAAAATCCTGCCTTGCAACAAATTTTAAATGCCTTTATTAACGGTACTATTCCTAATATTGAGTCTGAGGGAAGAGAAATTTTTGATTCGTTACTTTTATATAATGACGAATATTTTGTATTACGAGATTTTGATTCTTATTGTCAGGCGCACTCCCGAATTCATGCAGCCTATAAGGATCAACAAGAGTGGCAGAAAATCAGTTTGATAAATATTGCCAACGCTGGTGATTTTTCTTCTGATAAAACGGTAAATCAGTATGCAGAAGACATCTGGCAAATCCAACCGTTGTTTGCGCATACTCAAAAAGAAGGGATTAGCGATGGCAATTATTCACTATGATCCTTGGCAAGATCGATTTAAACTTCCATTTGGGGCTGTTTTAATCGAAAGTATTGCCCATTTGAACATTGATGTGATTGCTGAAAAAGTACTTCATGTCTATTTAGTGATTCATAAAGATGGCGAAGAAATCCAGTACCATGAAATGACAAATCAACAAGAAACATTTTATTCCTGTGACTATTTTTTTAATTTTGGAACAGGCCTTTATTATTACCATTTTGAAATTGAAACAATAGAAAATAAGCAACAGAAGACCTATTTTTATGGAACGA
This sequence comes from Candidatus Tetragenococcus pullicola, assembly GCA_019115705.1. Lineage (GTDB taxonomy): Bacteria > Bacillota > Bacilli > Lactobacillales > Enterococcaceae > Tetragenococcus > Tetragenococcus pullicola. The sequence continues at coordinate 27,603 of DXDB01000182.1, forward strand.
CCGCAAAAGGAGGTTTAGGGAAATTATACCCGTCTCAAGCAGAAACTTGGGAGTATCAAATCACGTGTTATAAAAAAGCAGAACCTGCACCAGATTGGTATAAAAAGGGTATTTTTTATCAAATTTTTCCTGATCGTTTTGCAAAAGGGAATGGAGGAGTCATTTCTCCAAAAAAGAACACTTTTTTGTATGCGACAGAAAACGATGATCCCTTGTATGTAAAAGATGTAAATGGTGAAATCGTGCGTTGGGATTTTTTTGGTGGGAATTTATCAGGTATTAAGGAAAAGATCCCTTATCTAAAAGAATTGGGTATTAGCGGGTTATACTTAAATCCCATTTTTGAAGCCAGTAGCAATCATCGCTATGATACCAGTGATTATATGAAAGTCGATGCAATGCTGGGATCAGAAGAAGAATTTACCGAACTAATTCAGTTGCTCCACGCAAATGGAATCCATTTGATTTTAGACGGTGTTTTTAGTCATGTGGGACAAAACAGCCGCTATTTTAATCGCAACGGCAACTACGGAGAAACAGTGGGTGCTTATCAAGATCCCCATAGTCCTTATTTTCCTTGGTTTTCCTTTACGGATTATCCCAATGACTATACCTCTTGGTGGGGAATCAAGGACTTACCAGAAATCAATAAAGAAAACGCAGCATTTCAAGAGTTTATTTTTGGAGAGGAAGGTGTCATCGATAAATGGACTGAGTTAGGGGTAGATGGTTGGCGTTTAGATGTTGCCGATGAATTACCGGATCATTTTATTGCCAGTATCCGTAAACGATTAGAAAGCTTTTCGGATAAAGTTTTGTTAGGTGAAGTGTGGGAAGATGCCTCGAATAAAATTTCTTATGGAAAAAGACGGCATTATATTTTAGGAGACCATCTTCAAGGAGTTATGAATTATCCTTTGCGAAATGCGACCATTGAATTACTAACAGAAGCAAAAGGACCAGAAGAAGTTGCCAATTCATTGACACGTTTATATGAAAATTATCCTCGGGCGATTTTTAATAACAATTTGAATAACATAGGTACCCACGATACAGAACGTATTTTAACCATGCTTTCCAACCATTTAAAAAAATTGGATCTTGCCTTTGGAATGATGTTTGTCTTTCCTGGCATTCCGTGTATTTATTATGGCGATGAAGCAGGACTTACAGGTGGCAAAGATCCAGAAAATAGGAAATTCTTTCCTTGGGACCACATGAATCCTGATATCTATCGAAGTTGCCATAAGTGGATTGACTATCGTAAGGACAATGATGTATTAATAGAAGGGGATCTGAGCTTTTTCTTTACGGAGCATTTGTTTGGAATTTTACGACGCTACCAAAATAATTACGTTGCTTATTTGATGAATCCTACTAATTATCCCAAAAAAGTGAATGGCAATTTAATTTTTATTGCAGAAGAAACACCAATGATAAAAGAAATACGCCGTCGTTTTTCAAATCGAACCATAGAAGAAAATAGTTATTTATTGATTAGTAGTGCCCAGAAAAAAGCGAGTATCGAACAAATTCAACGATCGATGTTAGAAAATGACTAGTCAAGAAATAGGTCTATATTAAAATTAGCAATTAAGCGACTAAGACTCTTGTGGTGAGTTTTAGTCGTTTTATCTAAGAAATTCTATATTGACAAATTTTCAAAGATTGCTATAATAATCTTTGTTGTCATGCGGATGTGTTGGAATTGGCAGACAAGCAAGACTAAGGATCTTGTGGGCGGTATCGCTCGTGCGGGTTCAAGTCCCGCCATCCGCATTGATAGTTCTAGCAATCAGTAGTAATTAAAACTACTGGTTGCTTTTTTGTATGTAAAAAATCAGCAGAAAAACTCTCTGCTGATTTTATCAATTTCATTAAATTTTTGACTTACTTAAAATAACTAGTTGAATCAAGGGAGTTGTTTTCTTCAATCATCCCTTTAAGTGAGCGATCTAATACAGAAGATTTATTCTTTTTGGAAGTTTTATATTGTCCTCTAGTCATCGATACTGGTTCGCTTTTTTCTTGATGATGAAATTTTTGTACGGAAGGGGCGCCTTCTTTTTTTTGTTGGAAAGCCGATGTTTCCGAATCAAAACGTAAATATTGGTCCGAATCTTTAGTCATTGAACGCAAGAGTTCCTGATCAGAGATTTCTTTATCCTTTTTATCAGGAATGGAAGACGCTGGAATATATTTAGGAACAAAATACGAACGTCCAGAATACTCACGTTTTAAAGAATTATTCGCTGTTTTAGCCGGACGATTCTGAACTTTAATGGTTTGATGTTGATTTTTTTGATCACCAAAAAGGCGTTTTTTTCCAGAGACTTTCACTTCAGGTTCATGTTTTGTCGCATAATCAGGAAGATTTTCACGGTGATGCTTTAACTCTTCTCGTTGTTGAATTGATTGACCTGCTTTTTCTTGACTATTACGAGCAGAACGACGGAAAGAACGATTTTCTTCTGGCGTCTTTTTTTGAGTGAGGGGACGTTCCTCTTCTTTGGTTAAAATCCAGTTTTCTTCAGAAAAGGGTGTGCGTTCTTCTGTTGGAAGCTTAACGCCTGTTTCATCTGAATAAGCTGGAAAACGGCTATGTTTGCGTTTGATATCTGTATAATCAGCCATATATTTTCATTCCTTTTTGTAATCTTTTCTTCATCATACAATACTATTTGAGAAATTACCACTGAAAGAAAAGAAGATTAATGATGATTTTGGACTGTGGCTAACTATTTTAAAGTCTTACTCTGATAGTGTTCTTTTGAAAAATTTAATTATTTTTTTCGCTGTTATTTTTCAAAGTTTGCTATAATAAATGCTATAAATCGTACAACTTTAAAAAACTATGAAAGTTATTTTTGGAAAGAGGATGGATCCATGAAGGATTTTGAAAAGTCGATGAAACTTGAAGGTGTCAGCTACGATGTTCGAGGGCCCGTAGTAGAAGAAGCTGATCGTATGCAAGAAGAAGGAATTAGTATTTTAAAATTAAATACTGGTAACCCAGCAACTTTTGGGTTTGAAGCACCCAATGAGATCATCCGTGATTTGATCTTAAATGTTCGTGAATCGGAGGGTTACTCTGATTCTAAGGGAATTTTTTCAGCGAGAAAGGCAATTGAACAGTATTATCAGCTTCAAGACTTTCCTAATATCAGCATCCGTGATATATATACTGGTAATGGGGTCAGTGAACTGATTACTATGTCGATGCAAGGTCTTTGTAATAATGGCGATGAAATTTTAGTTCCAATGCCTGATTATCCCTTATGGACGGCTTCAGTTTCGTTAGCAGGAGGAAAGCCGGTTCATTATATTTGTGACGAAGCTAGCGATTGGAATCCTGATATTTCGGACATTCGTTCAAAAGTGACTTCAAAAACAAAAGCTATCGTCTTAATTAACCCTAACAATCCCACTGGAGCTGTTTATCCTAAAGAAATATTGGAACAAATTGTAGCAGTAGCCCGGGAATTTGATTTGATTATTTTTTCAGATGAAATTTACGATCGTTTGTTGATGGATGATTACAAGCATATTCCCATTGCAACATTGGCGCCTGATCGACCAGTAGTAACCTTTAGTGGATTATCTAAATCTCATCGTGTTGCGGGTTTTCGTGTGGGATGGATGGTTATTAGTGGTGATAAATCGCATATAAAAGATTATATTGAAGGTTTAAATATGCTTTCTTCGATGCGCCTTTGTTCCAATGTTTTGTCGCAACAAATTATTCAAACAGCTTTAGGTGGCTATCAAAGTATCGATCATTTATTGTTGCCTGGTGGAAGAATTTATGAACAAAGGGAATATATTTATAAAGCTATCAATGACATACCAGGTTTGTCTGCGGTCAAGCCAAAAGCTGCCTTTTATATGTTTCCTAAAATTGATGCAAAACGTTTTAATATCGTCGATGATGAAAAATTTGTATTGGATTTTTTACATGAATACCATATTTTAATGGTTCACGGAGGAGGCTTTAATTGGCAAGAGCCAGATCATTTTAGAATTGTTTATTTACCAAATGTAGAAGATTTAAAACGAACGGCTCATAAGCTTGAGGAATTTTTATTTTCGTATAAGCAAAAGAGTTAATATTAAAAGGTGAAGCAAGAAAAATTCTTCTTGCTCCACCTTTTTACTAACTGGCATTTTTTTTACAAATTTTTTTACTGACAATCATGCGTCCATTATATTTCTCAATCATTTCTTTTGAAGGATTTGCAACTTGAACTAGAAATGAATTTTCATATTCTTGTTCGATGACACCGTCGAATGCTTTGTTTTCCCAAGTAAAAGTGACACTTGATTTCGTTTCCAATAGTTCCACTCCAGTCTGTCGTTTCACAAAACGTATCTTGTTTTACTCAAAGGATGCAAATATTCCTTTTTGATATAATATGGTACAATGATAAAAAAGTGAAATGCGAATTCGTATATTTGGAGGAATTATGGCTGAAAAAGAAAAAAATTTTGGGAGTACTATCAAAAAGCTAAGAAAAGAAAATAAGTTGACACAAGAAATGCTGTCCCAAGGAATCTGTGCTCAAAGTGTTTTAAGTAGAATCGAAAGTGGAGAAGAAATCCCTAATGTCATCGTTTTACAAGAGCTTTGTCGTCGTTTGAATGTAACCATCGATCAAGTGATGCAATCTCAACCAGAAAAATTGCAAAAAGTGACCAAAATATTTAATCGAGTTCGTTTTCTGTTTATTCACCATAACTATACAGAAGTACAAGAGGTGTTAAATGAATCCAAGGTGCTCGATTTACTTTATTTAGATACTGATTTTCAAATTTATTATTATTATGAAGGGTCTTGTATTTTTTATTTGGATAAGGATTATGAGAATGCGATTCAATCGTTAAAAAAGGGACTAGCGTATACTTATACAAAAGGAAAAAGCAATGTCTCTGCTATGGAAGTTCATATGATGAGTTGCCTTGGGTACATTTATCTTGAATCTGGAAATATGCAAAAAGCTGGTGGTTACTTAGAACATAGTTACCAATTGATGCAAGAACTTCCAATTGGTCCAGCTTCTTTTGAATTAACAAAAGTTTTCTACCACTATGCTTATTTTTTATTTTTGAAAAAGGATTATCAAAAATCTCTTGAAATGTGTCAAAATGGCATTCGTTGGGTACAAGATTGTTGTAGCTATTATTATTTAAAAGAGCTCTTTTTATTGGCAAGTCAAGTTGGGCAAGCAATGAATAATCAAGCGGTAGATGAAGGATATTTTTCTTTGTATCAATTAGTTGAAAAAATAGACCCAGAGAACTGATTTGATTTTTAATCGAACAGGAAACTTTTTTAATCTTTTTAATGAAACGGATAGTCCATAATTTTTTGTCAAATGGTGTAGACCTTTCTTGACTTTCTAGTGAATTAGGAGTAGTTTTAAGATGAGAAAAGAAGAAAAGGAGAGACAGTTTATGAAAACTTATGTCAAGGCAGATCGGTTCTTTTTCAATTCTGGTGTGAAAGAAGCAGGGTATTTAGAGATTTCAAACGGAAATTTTGGTGACTACTGTACGGAAGTTCCCGAAGCAGCGAACATCATCGACCAAAGTGGAAAATGGATTGCACCTGGCTTAGTCGATACGCATATTCATGGATTTATGAATCATGATGTCATGGATAACGATGCGGATGGAATCAAAGCGATATCAGAAGGATTACTATCTTGTGGTGTCACTTCATTTTTACCTACCACTTTAACTTCAAGTAAGGAAGCTTTAAAAGACGTTGCGGAAACGATTGGTAAGGTATATAAAGAGGTCTCTGGAGCAAAAATTGAGGGCATCTATTTTGAAGGTCCTTTTTTTACGGAAGAACATAAAGGAGCTCAAAATCCTGCTTATTTTGGTGATCCTGACCTTGATACTTTTCATGAATGGCAAGAAGCCTCTGGAGGTATTATCAAGAAAATCGCTTTAGCGCCTGAAAGAGAAGGTGTTGAAGAATTTATTAAACAAGTCACTGATGAAGGAGTTGTTGTTTCATTAGGACATAGTAGTGCTAATTTAGAGGAAGCAACCAAAGCAGTGGATGCAGGAGCTAGTGTTTTTGTACATGCGTATAATGGAATGAGTGGCCTAAACCACCGTGAACCCGGAATGGTCGGTGCGCTACTTTCTTTGAACAATGTTTTCTCTGAATTGATTTGTGATGGTCATCATGTTCATCCGAATGCCGCTGATATTTTAATGCAAAAAGTTGGTCATGACCACATTGCACTAATTACAGATTGTATGATGGCAGGCGGTATGCCGGAAGGAAATTATAACCTGGGTGAGTTTTCAGTTGTTGTTAAAGATGGGACAGCTCGTCTTCAATCTGGAAGCCTAGCTGGTAGCATTTTAAAACTAAAAGAAGCTATCAAAAATGTGGTCGATTGGGGAATCGCCACGCCAGAACAAGCTGTCATGATGGGATCTTATGTACCAGCAGTTAGCTGTAAAATCGACGATACCTGTGGATCAATCCAAAAAGGTCGAGCCGCTGATTTTATCGTTTTAGCGCCTGATATGAGTCTTCAAGCAACTTATTTAGATGGAGAAAAACGTTACGAAGTATAGAAAAAATTAGATTAAAAAAAGACTTGCCGATTTTCGGCTTGATAATAGTTGGTGTCATTACTAATTTTTTAGTAATGACACCATTTTCTTTATCTACCAAAAAGTTAATAATTAGGGTAGTAGAGTCAGGTTATTCATAAAGTGGAAACTTAACGAACGATCCCTTTTAGATACTCTATTTTTGGCAAGTCTTTGTTATTATTGTGATCTGCTCGGTAACTGTCTTTTGATGAACGTTGGTAGATTTTCAAATACTGTTTTGCAGTTGGTAAATAAAACTGAATATCATCAACTTGGACTAGTTTTAGCTTTTTTAGTTGAATTCCCGCAAATTTTGGTAGGGAATCCATTGAACCGAACTCCACATTAAAAACTCCGTTATTAAATTCATGTTCATGTAAGTCGATGAGTTCATACTCTAATTTTTTCATGACATTTTTAATGGTAAACCATTCGTATATTCTATCTTCATCAGGAGCTTCCCAACCTCTTGGATCACCTTTTACATGAATATCAATATCAGCAGATTGCCAATCCATTTTAGTTAAATATTCCAATCCTAAGGAACCCATCAATAAAGGGGTTATATTTTCTTGATTTAGTTTTTTAGTGATTCGAAGAAATTCTTTAAATTTATCATTCATAGCAAAACCTCCAATATTATAGGTATCCTTTAACAATGAATGCTAGCTCAGACAAGACGACAGAGTAACGTTTCGATGACTACTTGTTGAAAAGTGCTAATATAAGCATTTTGTCAGTGAGTAAATTTAAGTGTGCTTTTGGGAGGTGAAAAATGATTCTGATAGCAGAGAAAAATGGTATGGAAGAAAGAGAAATTTGGAGTAGGTAAATATATCAATTAGAAACTGCTTTAATCAAGTGAGTCCTTCATTTGAGAATTTGTATAGCTCTCATACTGAAATGAGAGCTAATTTTTTGAGTGTGTCAGGCATGACACTTATCTTGCTGGTGAAAGTCCAGTCGCGGGTAGTTACCACCAAGCGTAGCGAACCACAAGCCGAAATCAGTGATGATGGGGTGAAGGAAGTGGTGTAGCAAATCTCTTGAGCCTACGAACGGAAATCTGATTAGGCTAAATGGCGGACAAGGTTGCTCAACAAACCGAAATCCAAAAGGTAAACGTAAAGCCAAGACAGTAAATCAGGAGGTTGTGGAGAGAAAGATAAGTGTCTTACCCTGAGAGATCTTACGGACGTATAAGCACGAGAGGCTTTAAAATCAGCAATCGTTAATGACGGTCGAAAAAGGTTTACCGTAAGAAGTCAGCGAGTGGCCATAGTAAGTGTCTAGCCAAGGCACCGAAGGGCCCCGTACTTGTAAAGTGCAATTCGCTATAGGAAAAATGTTCAGGCAGTCCGAAAGTGAGGATATCCTATACCAGTGAAACGTAATCACTGACGGAAAAGGTAACTGGGACGTTTCTGAATAAATCTACGAATAGAGGAGAGCAGCGAATGGAATTAATGGAAAAGATTAGCGGTGCCGAAAACATAGCAATGGCTATAAGTAAAGTCAAGCATAATCATGGCGCACCAGGCATTGATGAAATGACGGTGGAAGAGCTTGACAGCTATTTTTCAGAACACGGACAACAAATAATAAGTGAAATCCGCCAAATGAAATATAAGCCAAAACCAGTTAAAAGAGTCTACATCCCCAAACCCGACGGTAACAAAAGACCGTTAGGTATTCCCTGTGTGGTCGATCGAGTGATTCAACAGGCGGTTGCGCAACAACTAGTCCGAATCTATGATAAGGACTTTAGTAACCACAGCTATGGTTATCGACCAAACAGAGACGCCCAACAAGCCATAAAAGAAACATTGAATTACCTAAACAGTGGCTATCAATGGGTGATCGATATGGACATCAAGAAGTTTTTCGATACAGTCAATCAAGATAAGTTAATTTCAGAACTCAGAAAACGGGTGGAAGATAGAGAAACTCTACACTTGATCCGTACATTTCTAAAGTCAGGCGTCCTAGAGGACGGTCTGACTAGTCCTAGTAATCAGGGCGTCGTCCAAGGTAGTCCGTTGAGTCCAGTGTTATCGAATATATACCTGGATAAGCTAGATAAAGAACTAGAAAGCAGAGGACTACGCTTTACTAGATACGCTGATGATACTAACGTATATGTCGGCAGTGAAAAAGCAGCAAACCGAGTGATAAAGTCACTTACTGGATGGATTGAAAGGAAACTTCTATTGAAAGTGAATCTGACAAAGACGCAAGTCGTCAGACCCACCAAAAGTAACTATCTAGGCTTTACTTATTGGAAGAACGGGAAAGAATGGAAATGTAAACCGAGAAAGCAAAGTAAAGGTAAGCTATATGCTAAGATACAGGAATACCTTAAAAGAAATCGAGCTGTAGCAAGACCTATTGGAGAAACATTCACCAAAGTAAATCAAATTGTAAGAGGCTGGATAAACTACTATCAAATGGGAAGTATGAAAGTATTTCTAGACAAATTTGGGCAATGGCTACGGCATAAAATCAGAGTCATTCTAATCAAACAATGGAAAAGACCTCAACGAATTTACACGAATCTTCAGAAGCTGAACAAAGTTCAGCATTGTGGTTTTTCACACGAAGACGTATTCAAAGTGGCAAATTCCAGGCTTGGCTGGTATAGGAAATGTGGAATGAATGTAGTGAACTTTATCTTAAACCCGAGTATACTAGAACATAAGAAAAAGGATCGACCAGGACTAATCAATCCTTTAACTTATTATCTGGGGTCGTAGTAACATCGATACAAGGATAGCGCCGTATACGAGACCCGTACGTACGGTGCGTCGGGAGGGGCGGAATTTATTTCCCCTCTACCCTATTATATTTGCTTTTGAATCTAATCAATCTTTTTCTTTTCTTCTTCTTTTATCTGTTTTTGGATCTCATTTAAGTTTTGTTTTAAAGCTGTTTCTTTTTCTTTCAAAACATCCAAATCTTCTTGTAATTCTTTTTCTTCCTCTGGTTTAGGTGGACGGATGATATAGTTGAGCGTGATTGCCACAAAGGTTCCGATAAACGTATCCAATACACGGTCAAAGGCGACAATGACGGTTTCATTACTAGAGACAGTCAAAGTGATTAAAAGCATCGTAGCAATGGAAGAAATGATTCCTGAGTTATTATCAATGCCGTCTGAAAAAATGATCAATCCAGCAACCAGTAGTGGCAGAATAAATAATTCTATGAAGAAGTTATCATGAAACTGTTGTTGTAACACATGATATAAAATACCAACCAGGCCACCTAGAGTATTTCCTAAAACCCGTGATTTGGCAAATCTTACGGTTGTGGTTAAGTCTTGTCTTAGTGCAAAAACAGCCGCTAAAGCTGCAATCATTGGTTGTCCTCGGTCTAAAAAGTGATACAACAAGATGCACAGCATGACGGATAAAGCCGTTTTTGCTGTTCGCATTCCAATTCGAAAGCGTCCGATTTGCATAAAATTCCCTCCATTTTAAAATAAACGTTACTCAAACAATTCAATCTTTAAACGTGTTCTCTCATTTGAAATGAAGTAATCAGCTTTGTTTTTTCCACCATTCCCGCATTTGATCTAGTATAGCAAGTACATCTTGTGTCAATATAAGAGAGGTATTAGGAGCTCCTTTTACCGTATCAATCAGGGATTGTATTTCATAATTTAGGGCATCTTTGGACTCGCCTTTTTGGATCACTTCGTTTGTCCCATCTCGATAAGTAATCGTTGCTTGGTCGGCGCGAGGATATTCATTGATTGTGATATATCCTTTTTCAAAAGCGACGATTCCTTGTTTAGGCAATTTCGCTTGAAAGGCTAAACTGACTGCTGCCATTTCATCGGCTGGATTGCGCAAAACAGTAATTGATTGTTCATCGACACCGGTTTTAAAAGGCAAAACATTGCTATAGAGGACTTCAGGAGTTTCTGTCAAAAAGAAACGGGCAAAAGAAACTGCATAAGTTCCAATATCTAACAAAGCCCCACCAGCCAAATCGGGGTTAAAAAACCGATTGCTAGGATCAGGATCTTTATAACTTCCGAAAGGTGCTTGAATCAATTTTAATTTTCCTAATTTGTTACTTTCTTGGATTTTTTTCAATTCTTTATAAAGTGGCATATGAAAAATCGTCATCGCTTCTTGGAGAATCAAGTGTTTTTCTTCGGCCAATTGCACAGCTTCAGTCAATTCTTTTTGGTTCATCGTAATGGCTTTTTCGCAAAGCACATGTTTTCCTGCCTTGAGTGCTGCCATGATATACTGGTAGTGAATACTGTTAGGGACTGCAATGTAAACAAAGTCAATCGTTTCATCTGCTAAAAGTTCGTCAACTGAACGAAAGGAATGGGCCACGTTAAATTCTTTGGCGAAGGCTTGAACTTTAGTGAAGTTTCTGGCAGTTACTCCATAAAGTTCACTTTCCTCATTTTGAAAGTTTCCTGCGAACTGACGGGCGATATCTCCTGTTCCTATAATTGCCCACTGATAGGTTTTTTTCATTGAATTTGCACTCCTTGTGTTTATACTATATTTTATATCTACTATAACCTGAATGATTTATGAAAAACTGTTGATATTTTTTTAATCATATTTTTACCGTCATTTGAATCGAAATTTTGGTTATATTTGGTCTGTCATATTATTATAAGTTACTGTTATTTTATATCGATATTTTTTC
>DXDB01000183.1 GCA_019115705.1 Candidatus Tetragenococcus pullicola
TGCTTCCTCCTTCTTTTTTCATAAAAATTATTGACCTAACCTTGTTACCTTTTAAACTTGTTCTCTCTTATTATCATGGCACATTTCATTTACTTTTTCCAATAATGACAAAAAAGCTGTACCCTTTTAAATATAAGGATACAACCTTTGTTTTATTTGTTTATTAACTCTTTCAAGGCATCATAACTAGTTGAAAAATCATGAGGATATGTCTTTTTAATAGCCGCCAAATCTTGAATCATAGGCACCAACTTTTCAGGATCTTTTTCGGTCGTGTGTTGAATATACTTCAAATCTTCAAACCAATTATAATACGAGGAGCTCGCTTTGCCATAACTATTATCAAAAACTAGACATGGCGTTTGAGTAATGACACAAAAAATCATGCCATGCAAACGGTCAGTAACAACAACTTCACTAGATTTGATTTGATCCAATTTGCGTTCAAACAACCATTTGATTTCAGATAAACGGACAATATCTTTGTCGCCACTTTCTAAATCATCGCCATCATAAACTTTAAAAGGAACAACAGTATCCGTTTGTTCCACATCTTCTCCCAGATATTTTAAATGATCCGTCAAACTAGCAAGGAGTTGATCAGAAGTGACCTTTTCATCGTCTTCCCGCATAACATATAAAATACCATCGCGTGTAAAATCTGGACGTTGTGGTTGTAAAGAAAGAACAATATCCGCTGTATAAATAACTTCATTATGAAAATGTTCTTTAAAGTAATCATAAGACTGTGTTTCGCGGGCCACGATCGTCAAATTGGGATTTTTTCCATAGGCCTCCACACTTAAAGCAAGTTCATTTTTTCCTTGGTCTGTATCCGAAAAATTAACCGATTGAGGGAAAGAAATGGTCTTGTTTTCCGTAAAAGTCGAAAATACTTTTCTTCGTGCTGTTTCGTGATTCAAATAAAAACTTCCGATATTCCCACCTCCAGAATAACCAATCATGTCATCTGAACGTAAATGTGGCAACAAGGCCTTGATAGCTGCCTCTGTTTGTGGTTCGGTGATTTCAACATAGACAATTTCTGGAAAATTCTTCTCAAAGAAACGCTTTTCGGCATATGCAATCGCCAAATCTCCCAAATTATTATAAGTAGGTACGCCAAACATAAAAAAACGTTGACGATCTTTTGGTAGTTGCTCCAATAGTTTTTCTAGACTGATTTGATCGATAGAATAGGCCAAATTCAAATTCTCTAAATCTGCTTGATTATTTACTGCCATAACAATCTCTTCCTCTCATTTTCTAATTAAAGCACCTATTTCTACTATACTATTTTCAAAAAAATCTGTCCAAAAGAAACCTTTTTATAAATACCCTAATTTTTTTATCACATTTTGAACTTCTTTTTCTTGTTTTTCAGGTGTCTGACAAAATAAGATGGTATTGCCTAGGCGTGCAATAAAGGTATAAGTTCCATCCTTTCTTTGTGAATAAAACGTATACTCTTTTAAAGAGAACCCATTCCGGTCAAACAAATCAGGTTCTTTTCCTTTCAAAAATTCCTTTGTCTTTAGGAATGAATCATTGGCTTCCTCACTTTTTTCAAATGTATAAAATTCAATACTATTGACTGGATCCTTGGCAACTTGAGCCGTCATTGCCTGGTCAAAAAAAATACGATTGGTATTCTTTTTCAGTGAAAAGCCACTTTCTTTCATTTCTTTCGTAAACTCTTCTTCTTTCATGATATTGGCTTCATTGGGAATAATACCCCCAACAAGGATAAAGAGTGCCACAAAAAAAGGGAGGATACTCAGTAGAATAACTGCAACCATTTTCCCCCTATTTTCATAAACTGAACGACGAGGATTTTGAGTATCGATTTCTTTTCTAAATAAAGACGCAGCTTCTGTACCAAAAGTTTTTTGGACCCAATCTTTATTCTCAAAGGAATTTTCGGACTGATTTGGAAATAAAAGAGTACTATGTCCCTTATGAAATAATTGACTATCACAATAAAGCGTAAAAAATATCAGTAATGGCAAGAACCCCTCATTTTTTTCTTCAATATGAAGATAGTATCGAGCCAAATGATGTCGACAACGTAACGGACGGCTTAACTGGCCAACTTGTTCTTCATTTTCATAAAATTTTATTCCTTGTATTTGCTCGTGCTTAAAGGTTTTTCCTGAAAGATTTCTGTTATGTCTTTGAAGGACCACTTGTTTTGGAAATTTTCCTGATTGTTTAACATAAAAAGATCCTTCACAACCTTTTTTTCCAAAAATATTCAGTTGATAAAATCGTGGACTTATCTTATTGATATCCTCCAAAGAAAGAGGTGTTCCAGTTTCATTTAAAACGAGACAACAACTCGTATGAAACAGTGAAGTTTTATCTTTATCTAAAAACAAAAATTTTTTTAAATCCTCCATTTGACTAATTTCTATCGGATTTTCCCACGGAGTATGGACTTCTAGAAAAGCGTTCTCATCTTTTTTTATCTCAAAGATTCTTCCTTTAGTACTCTGTTTTTGTTGGATTGTGACCAACATTTTACTCGCGCCTTCTTTCACAAAACTATCATGACTAGTATACTACAAATTATAAGAACTGTAAGGAAAAATCCTATTTTTTAACTGAATAATCGCCTTTTAGACAGAAAGAAAGCATCTCTTAAAAAGAGACGCTTTCTTATTAATCAAATTCTTCATATTCATTAGGGTGTTGCCCTTCAACACGTCCAGGCTCCCCTTTGTCTAAGGCATCGATTTGGGCCAAGTCATCTTTAGAAAGTTCGAAACTTAAAAGATCCAAATCTTCTAATTGATGATTATAATTTCCAGCCTTCACATTTGTCATGACGTGATTTTGATTGTTCCAATTTAAAATCACTTGCGCCGGACTACGATCATATTTTTTGGCGATTGCTTCAATTGTTCCATTCACTAGCACGTCGTTTAGATATCCTCTACCTAAAGGACTCCAAGCTTCTGTTAAAATACCACGTTTGTTGTTGGCTTCGATCAGCTCTTTATTATTAAAGTAAGGATGGCGTTCAATTTGATTGGTTGCAGGTGTCACACCAGTTGCTTCAATGATAGTATCCAGATGTTCCGGTAAAAAGTTAGACACACCAATTGTCTTGATTAAGCCAAACTTTTGGGCATCTACTAAAGCCTGCCAAGCCTCGACATACTTGCCTTGTTTTGGCAAGGGCCAATGAATTAGATACTTGTCAAAATAATCAAGACCGATGCGGTACAAAGACTCTTGAATCATCCCTATTGCTTTATCATAGTCATGATAAGCACCAGGCAATTTGGAGCTGACAAGAAGATCATCTCGAGGAATTCCCGAACGTCTGATAGCTTCTCCAGTTAATCCTTCATTCATATAATTTGTCGAAGTATCCACCAACCGAAAGCCGTTTTGCAATGCCGTTACTAAACTGTTCAAACCTTTTGCTCCTTGCACGTTTACCATTCCATAAGCAATAGGAGGTAAAACGGCACCATCGTTTAAAACAAATTGTTCATTTAACGTCATACTTGCATCTTCCTTTCTTGATTCTATCTTCATTATAGGAAAAAATCACTTTTTTAGTAAGTAAAATGACTTGAATCACTAATCAAATAGACCTAATTGTTCTTTCCATTTTAAGACACGGTAGACGGAATCATTTAAACTTTTTTCCTCGTAATCGCCTGTTTGAACGGCTTGAATAACAAAGGGAATCTGGGTTTGATAACTAGAAGACATCACCAAATCATTGCCAGCTTGTAAAGCTTTTAATCCGGCTTCTTCTTGAGAAATAAAATCAGCCAATCCCGCCATATCCATATCATCGGTCATAATCACCCCATTAAATTGCAATTCTTGACGTAATAAGTCGTGAATTGCTGGAGAAATAGAGGCAGGTTGTGTCTCATCGATACTGGTAATGATGTTGTGAGACACCAAGATGCTATCAGCACCAGCTTTAATTCCTGCTTCAAACGGCAAGAAATCATTGGTCTTTAACTCTTCTAAGGATCGATCATCCGTTACAATTTCTACGTGTGAATCACGATTATTTCCATAGCCAGGAAAATGTTTCAAAGTAGACCCACTATGATTATTCTTTAATGTAGTCACGACTTGTTCAACATAGCGACTTGTTTGTTTTGCATCCAATCCTATCGTTCGCGAATAAATAAAAGAATTTGAATCTGTCGAAACATCTGCTACAGGAAAAAGTCCGGTATGGATACCAAGTTCTCTTAGTAAAGTGGCCTTTTGTTGCGTGTCTTTTTCAATAGCCTCAAAACCGCCACTAGCATAGAGCTCTTGCGGGGAGAGAAAAGGTTGAGCACTAAGAGCAGGGTTAGAACTTATCCTTGATACTGTTCCTCCTTCTTCGTCAGCGCCAATCAGAAGTGGAAGTTCACTTACCTCTTGAAAGGTCTTGATTTTTTCTTGCAAACTTTCTTTTGTCTCATTTTCAACATCACGACCAAATAACACATATCCTCCTAAATGGTAGGTTTTGATATCTGACACAGCATTTTCTTCGGGTACTCGGACAAAAAAGAGTTGACCGACTTTTTCTTCTAAAGTCATCTCATTTACTTTTTCTTTAATTTTATCCATTTCTTCAACACTTGTTTCTGTAGTGCTGCTCGAATCAATCGTTGAAAAGTCACTACTTGTAGACGTTGTTGTCGATTGCATAGTTTCTCGATCTGTTTCTAGTTTATGTTTACTTACAAAATACGTTCCTATACTGACAATTAACAAAATAATGCCTAATAAACCAATCATTCTTTTCTTATTCATAATTCGCACCTTTCAAAAACTTTAATAAATTATACCATCTTCTAAATAGAAAAACCGTTGCGCACTTAACAAGCCCAACGGTTTATATTATTTACTAAAATGTAAGTTTTTAGTCAACTGCTTCATTGGTATGACACGCCCCACAAAATAATTCATAATCGATTGAATGGGTAACATCACGGCCGCTTTCACTAAGCGAGGTCCCCAAATGACCCAACTTGTTAAAGGCTGATTATACATGATAGAAAGCCATATTGGTGTCAAGATCAGGCTAATGATGAGTGTATTGAAAAAAGCACATAAGATGGCATTCTTCCAGGTGACTTCTTTTTTATAGAAAAAATAGCCGTAGATCCCTCCAGCTATAAAAGCATTTAAAGTGAAGCCTGGGAAAAAGGCCGCTCGTGCAAATAGCATCATACCGATTGTATCAGCTAAAACGGCACCAACCCCTGTCCAGAAAGGGCCAAATAACATGCCCATCACAATTTTTGGTACAAACTCAAAAGAAATTTTGATAAATTGTGTTTCAAAACCCAAGATTCGTGACAAGATAACGATTAAAGCAATTAACAAGCCCATTGTCGTAACCATATGTACATTGATTTTTTGTTTCATTTTTAGCATCTCCTATTTCGAGAAACTTTCCCTAAAAAAGCAAAATTTCTAGCGAAAACACTGGGTTTCGTAAAAAATTCGTTTCATCAAAAAAAGCCGCTCTTTATCTTTCTAGAGCTGCTACATACTTGACTATGCAGCGAATGCGAAAACAAAACCGCGGATTTCCTCCTTCGTCCAAAAGACAACATCCCATCCTTCTGGCACTTAACGCTTTGTTTCCTACTCTGATTTGGTGTGAACTCACACTTTTCTAGTTTAGCATAAATAAAGAGGTTACGCCAAAAAATTGCTTACTTATACTAAAAAACAAGTCCAAGATAGCTGGACTTGTTTTTCGTTCTTATTATGAGTTACTTTTATTTAAAAAGAATGAAACAACTGCAACTACGATGACTGCACCAATAATCGATGGAACAATAGCCATCCCACCAACAATTGGTCCCCAAGTTCCAAAAAGAGCTTGGCCAATTGAAGAGCCAATTAAACCAGAAATAACATTTGCGATGATTCCCATTGAACCACCTTTATTTGTGATTGCTCCAGCAACTGCACCAATTATACCGCCTACTATCAACGTCCATAACCAACCCATAGAAATTCTCCTCTCTTATTTCACAGGACTTTTGAAACATGTTCACCGATCAATAATGAGTATCCGTTGATTTCATAACAACTATCGGTTAAATAAAATTTTTTAGGCTTGTAATTTAAATGTGTAGACCAATAGAGGTAAAACTCAACTTTTCTTTTACAATCTTCTCAATAAAAATCGGACGAAACTTGTTTCATCAACCACTGTATATTTAATGAACAGGACAAACCTAAAAAACTATCTTACTAACAGTATATAGCATCATAGTCTATCAACAAAATTATATGCATTTTTCAACTTATTGATAGTAAGTATTTGGATATTTTAGGCAAGAAATGCTAGCCAATAATTTTTCTTTTTTATCAAGAAGTAACTTTTGCTTGTAAGAATACTGGGATCTTAAAAGATTTACTAAGCGAGCGAACTACAAAAAAGGCAATATTATAATCAATCAAACTATGAATGAATCCTCCGATACCTAAAAAGACAAAGTAAAAAACAAAAGCACTTCCTCCATACGTCGTTCCTGAAACTGTTCCCACCAAAGAAAAGAGAGCAACGACCAGGACTTCACAAACGGAATGAATCAAACCAATCACTACGTTAAACCATTGAAATTGTTTTTGATTTAATACAATCCCTGGGTGCTTTTGAAGATATAAAGCACCTAGCACAGCAAAAATAATGTGTGATAAGGCACGCAAAGCAATGATTAAAGGAGTTGTCATTAAAAATCCAAAAGCGGTTCCTAAAGCCACTGCAATGGCAACAGTCGGTGAAAAAAACATCGCAACAAATAAGGGAACATGACTTGCCAAAGTATAAGATGCCGGGCCAATCACTATTTTTGGCATAATCATCGGAATCAATACCCCTAAAGCAATCAATAAAGCGGAAATCGTTAATTGATGTACAGAATTCTTTCTCATTTCTTTTTCCTCCATGTGTCAAGACACCTTTTAATATCCTTATTGTAGAACAAAAAGAAGTGAGGTGTCAAGATACTTCACTTCTTTTCTGAAACTTTCTTATTAGTTTTCTAAGGACGTAATTTTTCCATGGCATTGCTTAATGACGCAAACTCTTCTAATGACAAGGTTTCTCCCCGTCGAGAAGGATCAATCGTGGCACTTTGTAGGCTTTCTTGCAGCCATTTTTTGTTTGTTTCATTTTTTCCATAATGATGCAACAAATTATTCCATAGCGTTTTACGTCGCAATTCAAAAGCTGCTTTGATTAATTGAAAGAATTCTGTTTCATTTGTCACTTCAACGGCTGGCTGTTTTCGTCGTGTTAATTTTAAAATAGCCGAGTCAACATTAGGTTGTGGAACAAACACTGTTTTAGGAACAATAAAGGCGACGGTTGCTTCCATATAATATTGGACGGCAATCGATAAAGAACCATAAGCTTTTGTACCGGGTTTTGCTGAAATGCGATCAGCGACTTCTCGTTGCATCATAACAACCATTTCTGCAATTTCCAAATTCGATTCTAAAAAATACATCATAATTGGGGTCGTAATATAATAAGGAAGATTGGCCACAACCTTGATTGGAAGTTTCTCTTCAAATTTTTCACTGGTGACTTGAACTAAGTCAGCAGTCAAAATATCTTGATTTTGAATTTGAACGTTTGGATAATCTTCTAGCGTATCCGCTAAAATAGGAATCAAACGATTATCAATTTCAAAAGCAAGGACTTGATTAGCTTTTTCAGCTAAATGTTGGGTCAAGGCTCCGATTCCAGGTCCCACTTCAATGACATTTGTCTGTTTGTCAATTTGAGCAGCGGTAACTATTTTACGCAAAATATTAGGATCTGTTAAAAAGTTTTGTCCTAAGCTTTTTTTCATCGTAAACCCGTGTTTCATCAAAATTTCTTTTGTTTTTGATGGGACAGCAATTTCACGTGTATCTTTCAACGTATTTCCTCCTTGACCACTCTCATTGCTTCTTTTAATTGTGTTTCTGTAATCCGAAACATTCGTAGCCGTTTTTCTAATTGCTTGCCATTGGTATAACCAATCCGCAAGATATCTCCTAGCATTTCACGTCTTTTTTTAGAGTCAGGACCCGCTAACAAGCCATATTTTCTCAATGTTTGACGACTAATAACCGTTGTTCCCTCAGAAAAAGCTGGAGTGATGACTTTATCTAACGCTTCAAGGATGGCTTGATTTGAGGCATGTTCAACGCCTAGACTTGCACCTTTTCTTTTTCCCTTTGCTTGGCTTCGTGGTAGAAATGCGTGTTTGGCCTCAGGAACATCTTGCATAATTATCTTCCGAATTTTCTCACCCGAAAAATCAGGATCTGTAAACACAATGACACCTCGTGTTTCTTGCGCATGTTTGATTTGTCTTAAAATATCTTCATTAATAGCAGAGCCAATTGTTTCAATCGTATCAGCTATTACAACTTCTTGGATTCGTCTGGTATCGTCTTTTCCTTCAACGACAATGATTTCTTCAATTGCTTTCTTATTCATGAGCCAATACGAAACAAGCGGTGAGCATTTTCTCTGGTTTGTTTAGCCACTTCTTCTACCGACAGATGACGCAAATCCGCAATTTTTTCTACCACATAACGTGTTTAACCCGGTTCATTTCGTTTGCCACGATAAGAAACTGGTGCCAAATACGGTGCATCTGTTTCGACTAACATTTTCTCGATGGGCATGTTCTTAGCAGCTTCTTGGACATCGATTGTTTTTTTAAAGGTCACCACGCCACTAAAGGAAAGATGCATGCCCAAATCCAAAAATCGTTTGCTCCATTCCTCATTTTCACCAAAACTATGCATAATGCCACCGACTTCATGAATCTTTTCATCTTTTAAAATACGATACGTATCTTCTACCGCTTCTCGCATATGGACACTAATAGGTAGATGCATTTGACGTGCGATTGCTATTTGACGCCGAAATATTTTCTCTTGGACTTCTTTAGGATCTTCCATCCAATGATAATCCAACCCAATTTCACCTAAAGCAACAACTTTTGGTTGCGTCAATTGTTCTTGTAAACGAGTTTCAATTGCTTTGGTGTAATTGCCTGCTTCAGTTGGATGCCAACCAACAATACTGTAAATATCCGAATAGGCTTGACTTAATTTCAAGGTTTTATCAATTGTTGGTGTATCAAAACCAACGACTGCCATTTCCGTGACACCGAGTTCTTGGGCTCTAGCAATTGTTTCAGGGATGTCATTTTCAAAATCTTCTGCATTTAAATGGGTATGTGTATCAAAAATCATTTTGATTCCTCCTCAATCTCTTGTCTACAATAGCACATTTTTTCTCATTGGGGAACAAATTCCTATCCGATTAAAAGGTTCTTTTCCTAAAATTTTACCCATAAAAAATTATAAAACATGTCAATTTAACAACAATTTTATTTTTTGTTCGATTGCTTTTTTTGCTACAATCTACTATTCTATAGTTACATTGTTTAAAAAAAAGACAAAGGAGACCAAGAAAATGTACATTCTATACGGAATAATCCTTTTGCTTTTATTCCTTCTCATTTATATGGTCTTCATTGAACCCAGGCGCCTGCTGGTCAAGAATTTTTTTATTCGAAAAAATAAGACAAAAGTCCTTGATATCAGCAAAGCCTACGATCTTTATGAAGATCAAACAGCTATTACCATTGCTCATTTGAGCGATTTTCACTTTTCTAGATTTTACAAACCCAGACGAATCAATCGCGTCATCGCCTCGACTATGACCAATCGACCGGATATCATTGTCTTTACGGGTGACTTGATTGATAACTACACAAAGTGGCCTCACCAACAAACAAAAAAATTAGTTGAAAAGTTGAAAAAGCTTTCAGCCCCCATGGGAAAAATTGCAGTCCTTGGTAATCATGATTACAATGACCATGGACAATATTTTGTGATGGAGGTCTTAAAAGAAGCTGGCTTTACTGTTTTGAAAAATGAAGAAATTTTTGGTTCCAACGAAAAAATTTCCATTAATATTGCTGGAATGGACGATGTTTTACGAGGAGAACCGCAGTTTAACTATGAGCGTACATTGGCCCAATGGCATATCCTGCTTGTTCACGAACCAGACAGTGTCTTAAGAATTAGACATGTAAAAGACTACGATTTGATATTAGCCGGTCATAGTCATGGTGGTCAAATTCGACTGCCTTTTCTTTCACTAAAACATACTGGTGCGACTCATTTTACACATGGTTTTTATCTGCTAGGAAAAAGAGCACTTCTTAGTGTCTCAAATGGACTCGGTACCACAAAGATACCCGCTCGTTTGAGAGTCCCCCCTGAGATTACTTATTATCATCTTGAAAAAGAAAAACGGACGTCTGAAAAATAGACGTCCGTTTCTTTATTTTTATTGAGCCAAGCCATCGTAAATATTATCTAGATTCCATTTCATCATGTCATAATAACTATCGCCATCGTTGCCTTTTTCAGCAATCGAATCGGTAAAAATGGTTGTGTAAATAGGAATCCCGCTATCTCGCGAAACACTTTCCATCGGGTTGGGATTGACACTACTTTCAACAAAGAGACTTTGGACATCCGATTCTTTTAGCTGATCAACCAAGTTCTTGATTTGGTCTGGAGTCCCTTCTTCTTCTGTATTAATTTCCCAAATATAAGCAGACGGTACGCCGTAAGCTTTTGAGAAATACTTGAAGCACCCTTCACTGGTAACAATCAATTTACGTTCATCAGGAATCGAATCAAATTT
>DXDB01000184.1 GCA_019115705.1 Candidatus Tetragenococcus pullicola
ACAAAATAACAATGAGCACTAAAAAGAGGACTACCCAAACCAACCCTCTGAAAAAAGGTGGTTGATTCAAAAGCTTCTGACTGATATTTGTGATAAACTGGCCAATCATTATCTTTCAACCCCTTACTTTAATGATACTATCATAAAACAACAAACGTGTTTGGTCAATTGAAAACGCTGATAAGTATCTTTTATTTCTGTTTTTCAAGTAAACGAACTTTCTTTTGTATCTTTACATGCTAAAGGTACAGTTCTTTGCTATTCTTCTGTATCTTTACATGTTAAAGGAACAGTTCTTCGCTATTCTTCTGTATCTTTACATGTTAAAGGCACAGTTCTTTGACATTCTTCTGCATCTTTACTACACATTTTCAAACACGATACTTTAACACAAAAAAAGCATCACTGTTTTTATTCAGTAGATGCTCTTGGTTATTTCTTATATGAATTCTTTTTTGGTTTCTTCTAATGTCTCTAAAGTACGATTGGCAATTGTTTCATAACGAAGCTTCTTATCACGAATTCGTTTAGGTAGTTCTGGAAATAGTCCAAAATTGGCATTCATGGGTTGAAAGTTCTTTTTAGAAGCATGCGTAATATAATAAGCCATACTTCCCATTGCTGTTTCTTGTGGGAGCTCAATTGGCTTTTGCTCTTTAGCCAGTTTCGCCGCATTGATCCCAGCAATTAAGCCACTTGCCGCACTTTCCAAATATCCTTCCACACCAGTCATTTGACCAGCGAAAAAGAGATCTTCACGTTTTTTTGATTGGTATGTTGGTTTCAATAATTCCGGAGAGTTCATAAAACTATTGCGATGCATCACACCATAACGAACGATATCCACATTTTCCAAACCTGGAATCATTTGAAAAACCCGTTTTTGTTCGCCCCATTTTAAATGCGTTTGAAAACCCACAATATTGTAAAGAGATGCCACCGCATTATCTTGGCGCAATTGGATAACAGCATAGGGGCGTTTGCCAGTTTTTGGATCTTCTAAGCCAACTGGTTTCATCGGACCAAATAAAAGCGTCTTAGGCCCTCTTTTTGCCATCACTTCTATGGGCATGCAGCCTTCAAAAAACTTTTCTTTTTCAAATTCTTTTTGTGGAGCGACTTCTGCGTGAATCAAGGCATCATAAAAAGTTTCGAATTCCTCTTTTGTCATTGGACAATTTAAATAAGCCGCATCACCCTTGTCATAACGCGATTTTAAATAAACTTTATCCATATCGATGGTGTTTTTATCCAAAATAGGAGCAGCTGCATCATAAAAGTAAAAACCATCAGAACCATTAAACGCTTTGATGGCTTGTGATAAGGCAGCTGACGTCAAAGGACCGGTGGCAATAATCGTTATGCCACTGGGGATTTCAGTCACTTCTTCTTCAATGACTTCTACCAACGGATGCTCCTTTACTTTTTTAGTCACTAGCTCTGAAAAAGTTTCACGATCAACTGCTAAAGCACCACCAGCCGGAACAGCAGTAGCATCGGCTGATGAAATAATCACAGAATTCAAACGTCGCATTTCTTCTTTTAAAACACCAACAGCATTTGTCAAGTTATTGCCACGTAAAGAATTCGTACAAACTAATTCAGCAAAATTTGCACTATGATGTGCTTCAGTCGATTTTTTAGGTCGCATTTCATATAAAGAAACGGGAATGCCTGCTTGGGCAATTTGCCAAGCGGCTTCACTACCGGCAAGTCCGGCTCCGATTACATTGACAGATTTCATATTCTTCGCTCCTCTAGCTAGTTATTCAATTTTTATTTTTGGGCTTGTTCTTTGTAATCGCCATTTGGACAAATGACTTGTTTGCCACCTTTGATTTTCTTTTCCACCAAATAGTGGTTACATTTCGGACAATCTCTACCAATTGGTTTATCCCAAGAAATGAAATCACAATCTGGATAACGATCACAGCCATAGAAAATACGATTCTTCTTGGACTTTCTTTCAATTACTTGCCCTTTATGGCACACTGGGCAAACTACACCAATTTCTTTGACAATTGGTTTGGTATTTCGACATTCTGGAAAATTACTGCAGGCATAAAATTTCCCGTAACGTCCCATCTTGATGACCATCGGATGTCCACAAACATCACAGTCAAATCCAGCTGGTTCATCTTTGATTTGGATTTTCTCCATCTTCTCTTCAGCAGTTTCTAATTCTTTTGCAAACGGACGATAGAATTGATCAATTACTTTGACCCATTCTTTCTTTCCTTCTTCCACTTCATCTAAGTTTCCTTCCATTTCTGCAGTAAAATGCATATCCACAATTTGTGGGAAGAATTCCTCAATCAAAGAGTTAACAATTTCGCCTAATTCCGTTGGTTCAAATCGTCGTTGGGCTAATTTTACATAATAACGTTTTTGGATGGTCTCAAGCGTTGGTGCATACGTAGACGGACGACCGACTCCGTTTTCTTCTAAAGTTTTAATCAAGGTCGCTTCACTAAAGCGCGCAGGTGGTTGCGTAAAATGTTGTTTTGGTTCGATATCTAGTGATTGAACCACATCTCCCACAACAAGCTCAGGCAAGATATTTTCTTTATCTTCAGGCCCTTCATCTCGTCCTTCAATATAGACCTTCATAAACCCAGGAAACTTAATTTTAGATCCATTAGCAATAAAAATAATTCCTTTTTGATCCAAAGTAGCTTTCACTGTATCCATAACAGCAGGTGTCATTTGACTAGCAACCAATCGCGACCAAATCAAAGAATAGAGTTTCATTTGATCTTTGTTTAAATATTGTTCTATTTCATTTGGCGTTCTCAAAGCGCTTGTTGGGCGAATTGCTTCATGGGCATCTTGCGCACCTTGGGCATTTTTTAATTTTTTGCCACCATGAGCGGCGTATTCTTTCCCATATTCGGATTCAATAAACTCTGTTACTTCCGCTTTGGCACTATCAGCGATCCGCTTGGAATCGGTACGCATATACGTAATCAACCCAACAGTTCCTTGTTTCCCTAATGAAATCCCTTCATAGAGTTGTTGGGCAATCATCATGGTTTTTCGAGTTCTAAAATTTAATTTACGCGCAGCTTCTTGTTGCAAACTACTGGTTGTAAAAGGAGCTGCTGGATTACGACGTCGTTCTTTTTTCTCAACTTTTGTTATGTTGAAGTCTTTGCCAGATAGACGTTCTGTCACTTCTTTTACATCATCGGCATTTTTTAATTTGCTCTTTTTGCCATCAAGGCCCCAAAAGTTCGCTTTGAATTTTTTCCGGGCTTTTTTGAAGTTCCCATCAATACTCCAATATTCTTCAGGTTTAAAATTACGGATTTCTTTTTCGCGATCAATGATTAATTTCAAAGCGACCGACTGTACACGTCCAGCACTTAACCCTTTTTTCACTTTTTTCCAAAGAATGGGACTGATTGAATAACCCACTAAACGATCGAGGATACGCCTTGCTTGTTGGGCATCCACCAAATCTAAATCAATGGTACGCGGATTTTTAAAAGCAGCTTTGACCGCCTCTTTGGTAATTTCATTAAATACCACACGATTTTTATCTTTCAAATCAAGTCCTAATAGAAAAGCCAAATGCCAAGCAATGGCTTCTCCTTCTCTATCCGGGTCACTTGCTAAATAAACTTTTTGAGCTTTTTTAGCAGCTGAACGCAAACTCTTAATCACATCGCCTTTTCCACGAATAGAAATATAATGAGGTTCATAATTGTTTTCAACATCAATCCCCATCTTACTTTTTGGCAAATCACGAATATGACCAACACTAGCCACTACCTTGTAATTTCTACCCAAATATTTTTCAATTGTTTTTGCTTTTGCTGGCGATTCAACGATAACCAGATACTTATATGCCATATACAAATGGCTCCTTCCTCAATTGTTTCTACTATATAATAACCACAAAATTTCAGTACAGACAAATCGTAGCCTATCATAGCGATTCAAAATGGGTTTGTCAAGGAGTGTGTTTAGAATTTGTTCACGAATAAAATAAGAAACTTCTTTATATGCCATATCAAATAGCAGCGTTTTTAATACAAAAACGAAAAGTTAAGCGACTTTTCATAAGCAAGTTCATGACTAAAAAAAGAATTTCTTAATTTTTTATTAGAAGCTTGGTAATTCTTCCAAAATATCTTCTATCCTATAGACACACTTGGCACCATCTTGGATCAAGCGATGACACCCATTGGATTGCCCACGCAAGATTTCCCCAGGGACCGCAAAAACTTCCTTACCAAATTCCAAAGCCTGTTGGGCTGTAATCAAAGAGCCACTTTTTTCTTTGGCTTCAATGACAACTGTTCCTTGACTTAAACCAGCAATAATACGATTTCGCATGGGAAAATGATCTCTTCGTACTGGTGTTTTTTGTGGATATTCACTCAAAACAAGCTGTTCTTTTTTCATTTTACCAAAAAGATCCTTTGCTTCTTTAGGATAACAGGTATCCAACCCACAGCCGATGATCCCAATCGTGTTGCCTTGAGCAGAGATCGCAGCGGCATGACTGGCACAATCGACTCCTTTGGCTAGACCGCTGATAATTGTATACTGGTGA
Source organism: Candidatus Tetragenococcus pullicola (assembly GCA_019115705.1). GTDB lineage: Bacteria > Bacillota > Bacilli > Lactobacillales > Enterococcaceae > Tetragenococcus > Tetragenococcus pullicola. Next base: position 4,562 of record DXDB01000184.1, read on the forward strand.
TTAACAAGTTCTGATACAAAAGACCAAGCGACTTTTTTTCCATAGTTTGTAGCTTGTCGAGCCCCGACAAAAGATACGGCTGGCATTTCTAAAAGCTCTAAATTTCCTTCATAAAATAATAGCATTGGTGGGTAAGGCAATGGTTTCAACGCCTGTGGATAGTTTGGTGAATAAAAAGTGACAAATTTTTGCTTTCTCAATTCTTCCTTTAACTTTTCATTATCAAGAAGTGACCAACTTTTACGGAACACTCCTTGGTACTGGTAGATATTAGCGATTTTAATCATTTCCTCAACTTTTAAAGCTGTTGTTTCAACTTGTTGGCAAAATTTGATGATTTTCCAACGTCCAACAATACCTATTCCTTTACAATAAACCAACTTAATCATTAAGTGTTCGATGTCTGACAATTTTTCAATATCCAAAAAAATCCCCTCTTTCTGTCCTCTATTTAACGTACGACAAAAAGAGACGATGCTTTTTATTTTTACAAATAATTTTTTATTGGGGCAAATGTTTTACGATGAATCGGTGTAATTCCATAATTGGCTAATCCTTCAAGGTGAGCTTTTGTCCCGTAACCCGCATTTTTATCAAAGCCATAATGTGGATATTTTTTATGATAATCCGCCATTAAATGATCTCGGTAGACCTTGGCAACGATACTGGCTGCCGCAATAGAAACCGAACGAGCATCGCCTTTGATAATTTTTTCTTGGCCAATCGGCAAATCAAGAGTCATTGCATCAATTAACAAATGATCCGGTAAAATTGCCAGTTTTTCTACAGCTTGTGTCATCGCTAAACGACTGGCTTGATAGATATTGATCTGGTCAATAATTTCTGGACTTACTATCCCAATTCCAATCGCCACTGCTTCTTTTTGGATTTCTTTAGCAAGTTCCTCTCTTTTTTTAACACTCAATTTTTTTGAATCGTTGAGTCCTAAAATTTTATGTTCGATTGGTAAAACCACCGCAGCTGCCACAACAGGACCTGCTAAAGGGCCACGACCAACTTCATCGATGCCGGCTACGATTTTATCACCTTTAGCAAAACAAGCGTCCTCAAAGATTCGCATTGCTAAATACTGCTTTTCTAATTTTTCTTTTTTTCTTTGTTTATTTCCCCACTGTTCTAAACATTTCTTGACACCGATACGGTCGTCTTTTTGAAGTTCAAGTAAGTAAGGATCAGTAGAATCTGAAATGAGCGCTAATTGCTCTTTTATTTGAGCAATCGATTCACGTTTTGTCATGAGTTTCCCCCATCTCTTCATAACGATCCAAGGTAAAGCGTCCCAATTTTCCTTGCCGAATATCATTGATGATGCGTTCACTACCTCTTTGGTAATCCTCACGAAAGCCTTGTTTTTCAGTGATTTTCATTAGCAAGTCCGCTGTAGACAAGGAGGCTTCTTCTTCAGTCAAATGATACCTGTTTTGCAAAGCCTCAGGATAATAATGTGCAAAAAAATCAATGCCAAAAAGAGCAATATCATCTAAAGCCAATAATTGATCTTTGATTGCGCCTGATAAAGCCAACTTCAATCCAATTTCTTGGTCTTCAAATTTTGGCCATAAAATTCCTGGTGTATCAAGTAACTCTAAGTCTCGACCAAAACGAATCCATTGTTGTCCTTTGGTTACGCCTGGTTTATTGCCTGTTTGTGCCACTTTTTTACCAGCCAAACGATTCAGCAATGTAGATTTTCCTACATTGGGAATACCGATGACCATCGCGCGAATCGGCCGCGGCCTTATCCCTCGTCGTTTATCTCGTGCTATCTTTTCTTGCAAGGCTTCCTTGGCACTGGCTACAATTTTATTGACTCCTTTATTTTCTTGCGCATTAATTGCCAAAGCAGAAAACCCTTGCTTTTTAAAATATTCTTCCCATTTTTTGGTCTGTATCGAATCAGAAAGATCCGCTTTATTTATCAATACCAAACGTGGCTTTTGTTGTAAAATTTGGTCGAGCATGGGATTTCTTGAAGATAAAGGAAGGCGCCCATCTACCAACTCAAAAACGATATCCACATATTTTAACTGCTCACTTACTTGATTTTTGGCCTTGGCCATATGTCCTGGGAACCATTGAATAGTCATGATTTATATACAATTCCTTTCCTATCAAGAATTTAAACTGGAAATTTATCGAGTAACTCCATTAGTTATTTTAGCATATCAATTTTTTCATATACATAGTTATCGAATATTATTTTTCAGTTCTTGATAATTTATAACAAATTTCTTTCTTTTATCAAAGAAAAAAGAGAGATCATCTATTCTATTCACTCTGTTAAAGAAAAAATTATCATAAATAGTGTAAATTATGATAATTGAACTACGGAGGAAAAATAAAAAACGCACCCTATCATTGTCTGATTCGTTTAAATACGTATTAAATGATCATAAAAAACCGACAACCGTGTTATAGGCCGATTGTCGGTTTTTTTTAAATAAAATGAATATTTTTTAAGGGATAATAAACAAATCGTGCTTTTCCGATAATATTGTCCGTAGTGATTGCCCCAAAAGAACGGCTATCTTTTGACACGCGGCGATTATCTCCCATCACAAAATAGCTATTTTTCCCTAATTTTTTAACGCCCATCAATTCTTCAAAATCAAAATCATAGGTAAAAGGAATGGTTTCGTCTTGATCGGCGATGAGATTTCTCTCCAAAAAAGGCTCCTCTACTTTGATGTCATTAATATAGAGGGTATCGTCTTTGTAACTGACTGAATCACCAGGCATGCCAATCACTCGTTTGACATAAGTCTTACCGTCAGCTGATTCAAAGACGATCACATCAAATCGCTTCACTTTTGATATTTTTTCCATGACCACCATATCGTTTTGTTTCAAAGTCCCTTCCATCGAATTTCCTTCGATTGGCACAGGAATCAACAAAAAACCCCGAATGATGAGCGCTAATCCTCCTGCTAGGAAAGTATATTTGATCAATTGCCAAAATATTGCGAAGAAACGATCTTTGTTCATTTTTGTCCATCCTTTTACTTAGTATCTAACAAAGTTTCTACAGCTTTTTCATACATTGGATCGGAATTTTGGATCTTTTTGATGAGTTCTCCTTCAATGGCGCTGGCTGTTTGACTATCGACCTGTCCAGTGATATCCACGCTTTGATTCTTTTGAAAATCTTCCACTGCTTGTTTCGTCGTTTCATTAAACGTGTTTCCTGACGTGTCATAATCCAACGCCTTTAAAAAGGTATTTAAGTTCTCAATTGTATCAGAACTATCCTCTATTTTTAAGGTTTGATCTTTGGGTAATGGTGGTAGATAAGCAAATTCTGGTAAATCCACTTTAATCGTGGGTTCTAATCCTTCTTCATTAATCCAGTTTCCTTTTGGCGTTAACCATTTTTGTACAGTCATTTTCAATTCACTCTGATCACCAAAATCACTAACGGTCTGAACCGTTCCTTTGCCAAAGGTTTTGGTGCCAACAACAGGAAGATCTGCTGATTCTTTAAGTGCTGCAGCAAAAATTTCAGAAGCAGAAGCACTGCCACCATCGACTAAAACAACTGTAGGCTCCGTTACTTTAAAACCGCCATCTAATTCTTTAGAGGCCACACTTTTGCCAATAATATCTTCTCCATTAGCAAATTGAACGATCGTCTGGCTATCTTTTAAAAACATACTGGCCATTTTTTCCACTTGATCCAAATAACCGCCGGGATTTTGACGAACATCAATAACAAAAGAGACAGCTCCTTGTTCTCGTAGGTTTTCAATGGCTTCTTGTAATTCGTTAGCGGTACTTTCACTAAAGCTTGCTATCTCAATTTTACCAATTGTTTGATGTTTTTCATCGAGAGATCCTTCAAGGGAACTGATAGCAATTTTATCTCGAGTAATAGTGACATCAAAAGTGGTCTCGTCTCTTTGTACGACCAAAGAAACCTCGCTTCCTTTTTTACCACGAATCGTGGAAACTACTTCATTTAGCGTCTTTCCAGCCGTTTTATTGCCATCGACTTCTAAAATTTTATCCTTGGCTCTCAATCCTGCCTTTTCAGCTGGACTTCCTTTGATTGGTGCTTGGGCAACTTCTGGCAAATCATCGATAATCGTAAGTGTTGCCCCAATGCCCTCAAAACTATCGGATAAGGTCTGATTAAACTCCTCAGCCTCCTCTTTGCCAAAATAGGTCGTATAAGGATCGTCTAAACTTTCAGTCATGCCTTTGAGTGCGCCTTCTATCAACGTATCTTTGCTGACTTCTTTATAATAATTTTCTTGAATTTCTTGATAAAGGCTATGAACCTTAGCTAATTCATCCTGATTGACTTTTTTATCCTCTACTGCAAGTGTCGTAGGCGTTAAATATAAATAAACAGCGCCTCCTGCTAAAATTGCCACACACAAAAGTGAGATTAAATATCGATGAAAGGGCATTTGTTTGCCTCGCATAATTTTCCTCCAACTAAAACCAATTCATTTTCAATTATTTTCTAAATAATGTTGCCAAATTTCATCGAACAAGTCCATCGAATCGACATAATCAACACTAAGTTCTAAATAACTTGAAATCGTGTCATAATCTTCGGAATGTTTGGGAAACTGAATGTCTTTTCCTACATTTGTCGCAAAGGCTTGTTCAGCATTTTTTTGATTGCTACCTCGTAAAGTTAACACATAATGATAAAAACTTTTCCGTTTACTCAATTACCATTTCTCCTTCAAAAAAGCAGCCCGTCTGGCATGGTTTCTAGAAAAATTGTCAGGGTGCGTTTTATAATAATCTTGATGATAATCTTCTGCTGGGTAAAAAGGTTGTGCAGGTTCGATTTTTGTGACGATCGGTTGAGAAAAACGACCGCTTTCTTGTAATTCTCGTTTGCTTTTTTCTGCAATCTCTTTTTGTTCATCATTTAGATAAAAGATCACAGGGCGATAGTTGTCGCCACGATCTTGGAATTGACCCATTGCGTCGGTTGGGTCAGTTTGTTGCCAATAGATTTGAACTAATTGGTCATAAGAAATCACTTCTGGATCAAAAATAATTTCCACAGCTTCGGTATGGCCGGTTGTATGGCTACAAACTTGTTCATAGGTAGGATTTTTGACATGTCCTCCGGTATAACCAGAAACAACGGAATAAATCCCTGGTTGTTCATCAAATGGCTGTACCATACACCAAAAACAGCCACCTGCAAATATTGCTCGTTGCATGTAATCACTCCTTTTGAGAATCTTTTGGTAAGTATAAATTGATTTGGATCGTATCGTCAACTAAATCAATTTTTTCAGCTCGAATAAATAAGCCGTTTTGTAAGCGAAATTGGTCAAAACGAATCATAATC
>DXDB01000185.1 GCA_019115705.1 Candidatus Tetragenococcus pullicola
AAGGGAAAAGTCCTACTTGAATGAAATTCTTATATGTCTTGATGGTTTTCTTTTTTTTTACCTATTTTATGCTCCATGTTCCTTTATATTGAAGAATAATATTTTTCTGTTTTTGTGACCAAACCATATAATATAAATCAATCAACTATCTGCTCACTTATTGATAAATATTAATAATTTCAAAATAAATTTCCTTATTTTTAGAATTCCAGGTCATAGTTTTGCTATTTTCCTTAATTTTTTAACGTTCAGGCATAGATTTTGATCGTTTAAGGTATTTTTGTTCCGAATAATAGTTTTGATGCTATAATTATCATGTAAAAAGAAAAGGAGATAATATTATGAAAAAGTACATTTTTTTAATCATATCTTTAGTAGTTGTTTCTTTTGTTTCTGTACCAATTTTTGCTGATGAAGACACCGATACTTATCAAGAACCCGATAAATCTGCTAGCACTATAGTTCCTTTATCAGATCCTAACAATATTCAACAAGTATTTATTCAAAAAGATGATATCGAAACGACTATTACTCCGCGAGATGCAACCGGATATACGTATAAAAATTTTACTACCCTCTCAAGTAAGACTTATACAAATAAACTATTAAAAACTTTAAAAACCTCAAGCGTCTGGAGTACAGCATCTAATTCGATTAAGCCTACCATAAGTCTTACTGTATCTAAAACTAATTCTATCAGCTTATCTTTGAGTAATGGAACAGAAAATTTTACTCTTTCTCAGGATGTCAGTTTAACTAGTTCTGAATTTTATGAGGCGTCCCCCAAAGCTAAGGGTTATAGAGTTTCAATCGGATTGTATGCTAAAAAAGTAGTTGCTAAAAAAACAAGAATGTCAGCTTACTCAAATGCAACGGGTAAATTTTCACATTATGTCTATTCCAACAATAGTGATATAACTGGCGTTTATGTTGGAAAAGCCGATAGTAAATAACTGTTTATTCTATATTGAAAGGATTCTAAAACAATGACTTACAAAAAAAGAGGAATTTTGTTCTTTATAATTGGAATTGCTCTGATAATCATAACTCCTTATATCATGTACCCTGAAACCGACGATACAACTAAATATATAGCTAAAACTGTTTATAATATATTTAGAAACTTTTCAATTAGCTGGTTTTTTATTTTTTTAGGGTTTCATTTTTATTTTCATGATCAAAATAAAAAAGTTGATCTGTAAATATTTTCACTTATCTAGCTGTTACAATTTGTATATCTTCGACGGCGTTCAGGGGTTATAAGTTAGAATAACCCCTCCAAAAAGCTTGCCAAAACAAGCCTCTTCCAGTAAACTATTCTAGAAGGGGCTTCTTTTTATGTAATAACGAAAAACGGCCCCTATAAAAAGAGAAAAAAGAGGGGATCTTCATGGAACAAAAAGTCTTACCGATCAAAGATTCCAATGTACTCCACCAGGTGCAAACCTGTCTTTTCGAGGATTTTAAAGCTGGCCCGCGCAATTATACAATCTTTCAAGTCGGCAAAGCGACCCTGCTTCGCGTCAGCGACGTTCTAGCGTTGCATTCTACCGACGTCTTTGATGAACGGGGCGACGTGCGCCAAACGGCCTATATCCACGACAAGAAGACGGGCAAGGCCAATCGGCTCTATTTAAAACCCGTCACCGGCGATTTGTATCGTTACCGTTCTTGGTTGCAAGAACAAGAAATAACGTCGCCCTGGTTATTCCCGTCCACTCAGCACCCTGACCGTCACATCACGGAAAAACAGTTTTATAAGATCATGGCCAAAGTCGGCGATTTGTTAAGTTTGGATTATCTAGGCACCCACACCATGCGAAAAACAGGGGCTTATCGGGTCTATACCCAATCGAACTACAATATTGGGCTAGTCATGCATTTATTGAATCACAGCAGTGAAGCCATGACGCTGGCTTATTTAGGACTGGATCAAGCAAGCCGCGAAGAAATGTTGGATCATATTGATTTTGGCTGATCTTTAGCTACCGTTACTAAGTTTTCCTAAAACTATGAGCTCAACACAAGCATAATCCTTTCAATTTTATAAAAGTTGATGAGTTAGTAACGCAAAAGCGCTGATCTCCTAAATAACATAGAAGTCAGCACTTTTCCAGATGATAGTCAAAACCAATTAATACACATAAAAATGGTTATTTAAAAAAACAATATACTACTGCTTTTCAGCCCACGCAGTTTCTGTTTGTAAAGTTTTTGGATAAATATAGTATAAGAATACTCTATTCCCTCCAGTAGCTGGATAACCATATACAGCTGTTTTATCAACTTTATAAACTTTTTCTGCTTTTAATTTAAAATAATTCGTTGTGTCTGGAGCATTTGCAAACGTACCACTGTCTCTACTTTCACCTAAGCTCATGCTAATAGAAATGATAGATCCACCGAACGAAACAGATGGAGATACAGTTGGGCCACCTGAGTTACTCCAATAAAAACCGCCTCCAGTTGGAAATCGTGTACCTTTTACAGGTTGATTTCCTGCATACCCCGTCCCTGAAACATTTTTGCTTTCTATATCAACAAAGTCGTAGTGACTATATTCTGGAACTTCTTGTGTTGAATTTGTTTTTTCTATCAAATTCAGCTCATCATCTAGGAATACTGATTTTTCTTCTCTCATAATTCTTCTTAAGTCTTCCCTCAACTCTTGGGCTTGTTTTTCTTCCGAAACAACTACAGAAACTTCACCTTCATAATCTTTAGAGGTATCCTCATCAGCGCTAGCTACAGAGGTTGCTCCGATAAGTAGTCCGGTAAACAAGGTCATGACAAATAACTTTATTACTTTTTTCATATTAATGAGCTCCTCTCAAAAATTTATTTATTATATATACATGGTACAACGAATTTAGAATTATGTAAACGCTTACGAAATGCATTATTATTTATTTTAGTGTACCATGGTTATATAAAGGAATTATAAAACTAGGAAAGGGACGAAAGCGATATGTCAAAAAAAACTAAGTGGTTTATGATAGGGTTGGTTGTAATTAACATCGTTTTGCTTTTCAGTACATTTTACTCATTTGAAAAAAATACTGAAAAGCCATCTCCTTTACTTGGCACATATCAGAGTAAGGATACAAATCCAAAAGGAATGGTTATGTTATCCTTTTCTGATGATAAAGCTTTTGAAGAGTATTCAAACTCAAAACTAATTGATTCGGGAACCTTTATTAAAGAAAAAAAGAATGTTTATATTCTTCAAAGTGATTTAAAAAATGAGATGGTAGTTTTATTTAAAGAGAAAAACGATCAGTTTTATTTTTACTCAGACGATAAACAAGTGTATCTTTTGGAAAAAATTAGTGACACACCTACAGGAAATTTAAATAATCATTATTCACCTTAATGATTTATGATATTGACTAAAATATTTTAAACAGTTGATCTAACAACGTTTTAAGACTTTTATACGTTCACCCATTAGGTGTACAAAAAGAACCCACTCCGTGATATTGTAAAGTCAGCAAACA
>DXDB01000186.1 GCA_019115705.1 Candidatus Tetragenococcus pullicola
AAGTGCGGTGGCGCTAGCAAGAAGGATACACCTGTTCCCATGCCGAACACAGAAGTTAAGCTTCTTTACGCCGATTGTAGTGAGGGGTTGCCCCTTGTGAGAGAAGGAAGTCGCCGCGCTTTTTTTTATTCCGGCATAGCTCAGTTGGTAGTAGCGCATGACTGTTAATCATGATGTCGTAGGTTCGAGTCCTACTGCCGGAGTCAACTTTTAAGGATAGCGAAAAGCTATCTATTTTTTTACCCAAAAACTTAAAAAGGAGGAAATCTTTTGCAAGTGAAAAATGTGTTTTTTGATTTGGATGGTACTTTAATTGATTCAAGTCAAGGTATATTTGCCTCTATTAATTATGCGATGAAGAAACTGAATCATCCCTTATTGTCACAAGAACTCTTGAAAACTTTTGTTGGACCACCTTTGCTTGATTCTTTTATAAGAATTGGTTTTTCAAATGAGAAGGCAATAGAAGCAGTTCAATATTATCGAGAAAACTATCATCGTGTTGGAATGTATCAAGTGAAGCCTTATCCTGAAATTGAAAAAGTCTTGAGCAACTTATCCGCGACACATCATTTGTACCTAGCAACTTCAAAACCAGAATATTTTGCTGTAAAGATTTTACAACATCTTAATTTTGCTACGTTTTTCTCAGGAATTTATGGGGCGGATCTTGAGGGAAAGCTTGCAAAAAAAGCAGATATCATTCACTATGCCCTGACAACTGAATCTATTTTGGCGACAGACACTTTAATGGTTGGGGACAGAGAATATGATATGATAGGTGCAAGCGAAAATGGAATAGCCGGTTTAGGTGTTCTTTACGGATTTGGTGATAAAAAAGAATTGATGGATTCTGGGGCAATTTGTACAGTAGAGTGGCCAATTGATTTATTAAAAGTTTTAGAGAAATAAAACTTCTAGAAGATTATAAAAAAGCACGAAATAGACAATAAATTTGGCTATTTTGTGCTTTTTTGTCGTAACTTTAATTAAGTTCTCGTGTCGTGTAATTTTTAACAAGTTCATCTTGATGTGTTTTGCTATAGTCATTTTCAGGTATCAACACGATGGCACCGAATTCATCTTTTAAAATGAAAAACTGAGTGTCTGCGTCTACTTCAAACTCACTGGGAAGTGTAAACGCTGTTTGATCCATATGAGTGTATGTCTTTATTTTTTTCACTAGACGTCCTCCTTGCTTACTTACTTGATTCTATTATAACACGGACTATCTATTTATTGTAGCTTTTGTCAAAGTATAATGAATCTAGTAATAGGGGGATGGTGCTATTTCATGATTTAGGTAAGCCCGAATCCATTTTTTAGATTTTGCTGACTTATCTTTCAAAAACATCCGCTATTTTTTATAAATTATGATATAATAGAAGAAAATATAGAAACGATTTTTTCGTTCAAAAGTAAGGATGGATGAATAAATGAAAGTTCGTAAGGCTGTCATTCCTGCTGCAGGACTTGGAACACGATTTTTACCTGCAACCAAAGCGATTGCTAAAGAAATGTTACCAATTGTAGATAAACCAAGTATTCAATTTATTGTGGAAGAAGCTATTGCTTCAGGAATTGAAGATATTTTGGTTGTTACTGGTAAAGCGAAACGTCCTATCGAAGATCACTTTGATGCTAATTTTGAATTGGAACAAAATTTGTCCTCAAAAGGAAAACTGGATTTGTTGAAATTAGTGGAGGAAACAACAGATATCAATTTACATTTTGTTCGTCAAAAACGACCTTTAGGATTAGGACATGCCGTCTTACAAGCAAAAGCGTTTGTGGGAGATGAACCTTTTGTTGTTATGCTTGGAGACGATATTATGGAAGATGGAACACCTTTGACTAAACAATTAATTGATGTTTATGATGAAATGCTTGCTTCTACTATCGCGGTGATGCCAATTCCTCATGAAGATACCTCAAAATATGGTATCATTGATCCAAATGCTGAGGTATCTAAAGGATTGTACGATGTGAAAGCTTTTGTTGAAAAACCTCAACCTCAAAATGCACCAAGCGATCTAGCCATTATCGGACGTTACTTATTAAATCCAGAAATTTTTGGGATTTTGGAAAATATTAAACCTGGTCTAGGTGGCGAAATTCAACTGACCGATGCCATTGATCAATTGAATAAAACACAAAGAGTCTTTGCCCATCAATTTAATGGTAAGCGGTATGATGTTGGCAATAAATTAGGAATGTTAGAAGCCAATATTGAGTACGGATTAATCCATCCTGAAATAAAAGTTGGGCTACGAGATTATTTAAAAGAGCTTGTCAAGACGTTTGATTAAGTTTTTTATCCATAATAGAAGCTACAAACTCTTTTGGAGTTTGTAGCTTCTATTTATATAAAAATAATCATTTAAAGAAAATTATCCTCATTTTAAAAAGGACCACTAACCACTACTTTTCCATACATATGTCCAGACTCTACGTCTTTTGTGGCTTTTTTTATATTGTTTGCATGGATACCACTGGCATAAGTTTTTGTTAGTGTTGACGACAATTCATCTTGCTCGACTAAATCGGTCATCCATTGTAATGTTTTTCCTTGTGTTTCGATTTGGTAATCAAAATCAGTTTTTGCAAACATATACTCCCAGTCAAAAGAAACTGATTGATTTTTCCAAACTCCAATTTCTAAAGGTTTGGATATTTCTACAATAGTACCGATATGTCCCAAAGGTTTAATGAGGGTTTTGATTTGGTCAAAATATGCAGTAATGTCGAATAAAACTGCAATAAAATCAAAAGAAGTCCTTTCTTTTTTGTTTATATTTTCTTTAATATTTCCATGATAATCAATAGGAAAAGACACACCATTTGATTTTATCCAGTCAAAATTTCTGGGACTTGAGGTTGCAAACACCTCTAAACCAGCCCAACTAGCAAGCTGACTTAAGATTGAGCCAACCCCACCAGCACCATTTATAATGAGTATACTTTTTCCTACATTGGCATTTTTTTCGGGAATTACTCCAAATTTTTCAAAAAGAAGTTCAAAGGCAGTCAAGGAGGTCAAAGGGAGAGCAGCTGCTTGTTCATCAGTCAAATTTTTAGGGGCAAGTGCCACGATCCGTTCATCTACTAGTTGAAAAGCTTGATTACTTCCCGACCTTTTTGTAGTTCCAGCATAAAAAACACGATCACCAACTTGAAAGTTTTGTACGGCATTACCTATTTCTGCAATTTCACCGACAGTATCAAATCCTAAAACCTGTAGTTCTTTTTGTTTCTTTGTTTTTTTCCTTAGTTTTGTATCCACTGGATTAATGGAAATAGCTTTCACTTGAACGAGCAAATCTCTATCCTGTGCTTTGGGAAGAGGTAGTCTTGCATCAATAAAACTGTTGGGATCTTCAATAGGGAGACCTTCATAGAAACCGACGACAGGCATTGTTTTTTCGTTAGACATGGTTGTTCCTCCTAAACAAAAGATGTTGTACAGTTATTATTATAGGATGAAATCACTAAAAGATAAACGAATTCAATGAAAGGATGAATATCTTTGGCATTTTTTTATTAAAAAAGCGTAAAAATGGTGTTAATACCACTGCTTTTCTTCTTGGAGCAGTGTATCTCTTTGCTGTTTTAGCTCATAGTAATAAGTGGAAAAATCATGAGGCTTTCCGGGAATATCTTCAAAGGTGGTAAATTGAAAAAGTTCTCTGGTCAATATAGTTGATGGAATTTCAAGATAGTCTATCAATTTGATGGTCGAAATTCTGGGAGTAGCGACACATTCTCTTTTCATAATAGCTTGGGCGAAGATTCCTTTTTCTACTTTTTGATAAATACTAGGTAGCTGGCGTTTTACGACAATAGAAATATTGTTGGCAAGTTCAAGTATATGATGTGAATTTTTCGGACTTTTGCTAATGCTTATAATTTTTGCAGGATTAACCCAACAACGCTTACTTTGTTCTTGTTGATTAAAAAAAACTAGACTAAATTTTTGACAAGCAAATGGCAGGCCTCTCAAGTTTTTGCCAAATGTTTTTTTTAGTGCTTGAAAATATAAGCGTGGTTCAAAGTTGTATTTTGTTTTAATTAGTTTATTTACAATCGAATCTATTGGACAATCTACAAATTCTAACTTTTTTTCATAAATAATGATTGATAACTGTGGATGATTCCAACAGGCAATAATTGCGTAAATTTCTTTAGAATTTATAACATTTTTGTTTAAATCATTCATTTTTGATTGTGTAAAAATTGAATTTGGAAATGGTTGATTATTTTTTAGTAAATCAAATAATTCTCTGTTTATGTCTTTTTTATTATTAAGCATGATATACATACACCTTTCTGTAAAATTATGATAAGCCTTACATAGTATCTATCGGCAAGAAACAGATAAAATAAAGAGGATTAAGTCAAATAAAAAAATACAAATACTTTTATCCGGATTTTTAAGCAATATGAAGGCACGACTCCTGGAAACTATCGAAGAGAGAGAAGATAATTTCTTTGCAAAAAGCACACATTGAAAACCATTTGTTTCTTTCTTAAAATGAAAGCGTTCATAGAAGGGAGAATCGTTATGGCTGAAATAATTGCATACTTAGATGATAACAAGGAATGGAACAAATCGAATATTCCAGCGAAACTTCTTACGTGTATTAATTATGCGTTCGCTAGAATAGAAGGAGTTCAGATAGTCGGCCAATTGAAAAAAATTGCAACAATCAATGAATTAAAAGAAGACCTTAATGATTTATGATATTGACTAAAATATTTTAAACAGTTGATCTAACAACGTTTTAAGACTTTTATACGTTCACCCATTAGGTGTACAAAAAGAACCCACTCCGTGATATTGTAAAGTCAGCAAACA
>DXDB01000187.1 GCA_019115705.1 Candidatus Tetragenococcus pullicola
TACAGCTAGCAAATGCTCCCTTAAAACGTGGTATTTTGGAACTCCCTCAAGAAACAGAAGTTGGTTCTGAATTTCCAATAAACTAAAAAAGCTTCTCAAGAGATTTCTTTCTTGAGAAGCTTTTTGCTTTATTCTTGTTTTAAAATAGATTCATCAACGGATAACTTCACAGTTGTTGTGTCTTCTTGATCACCTCGGTAATAGGAAATTTCCATACTGTCGCCAACTTTCTTTTTATATAAAGTGGCGCGTAAATCAGTAATATCTTCGACGTCTTCTCCATCAATTTTTGTAATCACATCATATTGTTTCAAACCAGCTTGTTCTGCTGGAGTTGCATTGTTAACGCCGGCAATGACGACACCTGCTTTGACGCTATCAGGAACTTTGATGATTTGTTCTTGCTGTTGAGCACTGATAGAGCTTAGATTAACCATGGTAATGCCAAGAGCAGGACGAGTAACTTTTCCGTCTGTTTCCAATTGATTGATGATTGTTGTCACATCTTCACTTGGAATTGCAAAGCCCATGCCTTCTACACTTACCCCTTCAGTACCAGAACTTGCGATTTTACTGGAGTTGATTCCAATAACTTGTCCGGCAATGTTGATCAAAGGACCACCAGAGTTTCCTGGGTTAATTGCAGCATCGGTTTGAATGGCATTGATACTTACTGATTCCCCGGATTCATTGGTACTTTCAACTAAGCGGTTCAATGAAGAGATGATTCCTTGAGTGACTGAGTTGGCATAATCTGATCCTAATGGAGAACCAATGGCAATTGCGGGTTCTCCTACTTTCAAGGCACTTGAATCACCAAATTCTGCGACTTCATCAATATTTTCTGCTGAAATTTTTAATACCGCTAAATCAGTATAAGCATCACTTCCGACAAGTTCCGCTTCTTCTTTTGTGCCATCTGCTAAAACAACTTCTAAACCATTTTGATTTTCAACGACGTGATTATTGGTAACAAGAAAGGCACTATCTCCTTCTTTTTTATAAATAACGCCGCTACCTTCACTGGCAGGCTGTAAACTAGAGTCATTGTCTCCTTCATTTCCTTCACTTTGTTCGGTACCAAAAAGGCCCCCAAACGGATCATTTTGCGAAACATTTTGAAGATTGATGATAGATACCACCGAATTTTGTACTTTTTTAACGGCAGAAGTCACATCACTGTCGACATCATATTGCACGTTACTTACTTGAACGTTGCCACTAGTATCGGTATTTCCCTCAGTAGTGCCTGAACTATTCGTACCTACGCCATCAGTGGCATAAAAGAAAAGTCCGATAGCTAGCATGCCTCCTACAAGACCTCCTAGTAAACCAATTCCAAATTTTTTAAAACTACCATTGCCCCTTTTACGAGGTGTCACATCTTTTCTAGCCATGTTTTTTACCTCCTATAACTTCTATATCTTTAGTATAATATCTTTTCATGAATTTAGTCTACTGCAAGACTTTGAAAAAAATGTGAAAAACTTGCGCTGAAATAACTGCAAAATGATGAAAAAAATAGTTTATCCACAAATTTTGTGTGAGAAGAGAGGGCATAAGTTAGTAAAACTTATCCACAAATCTGTGGATAAAGTGGATAGTTTTTGTGTAAAACTTCTGTTCCTATTATAAAAGCTATTAAAAAGCCTCTTTTTTTCTAGATTTCTGTGGATAAACTTGTGGGTAATGTGGATAACTTTGTTGACAAACAGTGCAAAAAAAAGTAACACTTTTCTTTGAGATTGTGTATACTAGGTTCTTGAGAGGTGACAAATGAAAATAAAAGTGATTTGTGTGGGAAAATTAAAAGAAAAATATCTAAAACAAGGTATTCAAGAATATACGAAACGATTGGGAAGCTATACAAAATTTGAAGTGATTGAAGTGGTAGATGAAAAAGCACCCGAGACACTGAGCAAAGTAGAAATGATCCAAGTGAAGGAAAAAGAAGGACAACGGATTTTAGCAAAAATAAAAGAACAAGACTATTGTTTTGCTTTGGCAATTAATGGAGAAAATCCCACGAGCGAGTCTTTTGCACAACAAATTGATCAATTAATGATTCAAGGGAAAAGCGACTTTTGCTTCATTATTGGCGGCTCATTGGGATTGAGTAGTGCGGTTCTGACACGAAGTAATGCGCAGCTTTCTTTTGGAAAGATGACATATCCACATCAATTGATGCGTTTGATTTTAGTCGAGCAAATCTATCGCTCGTTTCGGATTAATCATGGAGAACCTTATCATAAATAATGCTATTTCTCTAGTTTTGAAATCTTAGGACTTTCTCGATGATTGACATGGACTTAGAAAATATCATTTACTTATGATGCGGAGCTCCGTACCACAAATAATGATATTTTCTAAGTCCTTGTTGCTTAAGCCTTAAGGAGTAGGATGTGACGCTAATCAAATTGAAAAAATATATAATATCTATGAACCTACTTTTAGCATTAATCGAAAGTAGGTTATTTTATATTTCTAGGAAAGGAGTGACTAACAATAAAAGTGACACAGAACAAGCGCTAAATGTTTTTTATTAAAATGGTTGGTTTCCTCAAAACACTACATCGAGTAATTTTAAATTATAAAATGTTGATATAAAACCTTTTATATGATGAAATTAACACTTCTGTGTTTCTGGTTACCAAAATTGCCAAAGGAGGAATGAATATCGAAAGCTTCAAAATAGACCGTGGTTGCTATCAAATGAACGGGCCTTTTACTAAATCATTTATCATTCATATTAATCTCTAAGAGCTTACTAATAATTTCCTTTTAAGACAAATATAAGTATTTTGTCAATGGTTTTATGTCAGGCAATGGCCATGACTTATTGGTAAACTTATGAGGAAGAGATTGAAAAGAGGGTGATAAAAATCGAAGAAATCAAGGATATCGAAGCGTTGAATGGAATCTATCGAACGATTGCTGAACTAACCTCATTTGATGATTGTTTAGTATTATATAAAAATCTCAAAGGACTGTCCGTATCTTTTCCCACTAAATTGTATGATCCTGATTACCTAAAAGATGTTATTCGAGAAGAATTGAATAAGAATGACAAACTGAGTAAGGAAAAAATTCAGCTACTTGCTATTTCTTTCGATTATTCAGAACGGCATATAAGAAGATATATCAAAGAGGTCAAGAGTGAAATGGGATTTAAGTAAGAATTCCTAAAAAGTGGAGGCAAAAGAATGGATGACAAAGTAGAAAACAATAATAACGAAAGTCTAGCATTAAGGATAATTAATGGATCTTTGAAATTACCTATTGTGAAAGTAAATCGTTCAGAGTTTTTGGTAAAAATATTTGGGGATAAAGTTGAAGATACAAATAAACTGATTGAAGAAGGACCACAAGCATTTTTTTCAGAGAGTGAATTAGATAAACAAGCAAAAACTGTAATAAATAATATTACAGCTCAGTCTACTGCATTATCTTTTGCAGCTGGTATTCCTGGTGGTTTGGCAATGGCGGCAACGATTCCTGCTGACATCACCCAATTTTATGCTTATTCTTTAAGACTTGCCCAAGAAATTTCATATATCTATGGCTACGAAAATATTTGGGATAATCAAGATGAATTGACTGAAAAAGGTCGCAATACATTGATCCTCTATCTTGGTATAATGCTGGGAGTTAACTCTGCTGGTTCGGTTGTAAGGGTATTATCAAGTAAGCTTTCTGTACAAGCATTAAAAAAAATACCTCAAAAAGCGATGACCAAGACGTTATACTATCCTATCATAAAGAAAGTCTTAGCGGTTTTTGGGACCAAAGTGACAAAGAGTACCTTTGCTAAAGGAGTCTCTAAAGTGGTTCCTGTGGTTGGTGGTGTAGTCTCGGGAGGATTAAATCTAGTATCTATGCGGCCAATGGCTAATAAGTTGAAAAATGAGCTTCGAAAATCTGTAAATTATACTACTGAGGATTTGAATAAGGATCTCAAAATATTAAATGATGAAGATGTAAAAGTCTTTGATGTAGACGGCAAAGTCAGCTCAAATGATAAAAGTGAAGAAAAGGATATTTTTAAAGAAATTGAGAAAGCACACGAGTTATTAATGAAAGATATTATAACAGAAGCTGAGTTTGAAGAAACAAAGAAAAAACTACTGACACAGCTGTAATGACAAATATTGATTTTTAAAACTAATTATGAATGAAAATTAAGTTGTGAACCCCTATTGCCTTGTGGTTTGGTAATAGGGGGTATTTTTATTTATGAATGTATAACCAGTTAAATTGCAGTTGTATTTTGAAACTATTTATAGAGGAGAAGTTTATGAAAGAAGCAAAAAAATTAGTATCATTAGTAAGTCTTCAATTGGTTAAAGAAAAAGGCTTTTTATTTGAACCACGAACCTGTTTATCATCAATATCTGCCTATCAACTGTTTGCACCATTTATAAGAGATAAAGCGACGGAACACTTGATGGTGGCTTGTTTGAATGCAAAGGGCGAAGTTGTCAATATATCGATTGTTCATATAGGAGCCGTCAATCAATCATTAGCTGTCCCTAGGGAGATCATCAAGGTCGCTCTACTATCAAATGCAATTAGTATTGTAGTCAGTCACAATCATCCCAGTGGTTCAACACCATCACAACAAGATATTGATTTTACTCAAAAACTAGCTAAAGCTTGTGAGATGTTGCAAATAACTTTACATGATCACTTGATTATATCAGCTAATGGTGATTATTTATCAATGAAAGCAGAAGGATTGATTCAAGAAGAAATATCCCCATCACCTCATACAAACGAGGTGATGGGGATATTTAATGTCAAAAATAAAGGGGAGAATAGAAAGTATGCTAGTTGAGGCGAAAGCTATTTATACAAGTCAAACAGGAAAAGATACACATGATGAAGAGTGGGGATATGAGAGTGTACTGATGGAAAAAGAAGAACTCGATAGTACAATCGTTCCTTCAGAAGTAATTTATGAATTGCCAGATGATGTTGTTGCTCATGTATATCAGCATAGCCTTGACGAAACATTCGTGTATTTTTTAACAAAAGCAAAAAGCAACCAGGCCTTAGTTAAAGGATTTGTATGCTCTCGTCAACTGAAATGGTTTGATTATAAGAAAGAAGGTAATGATGACAATGATCAGAAAAGCAATTGTTACGACCAAGACTGAAACGTGGTTTAATGATTCTAAAACAAATCGATTTGTGTTTCGTCGTCAATGGTCTTATGAGGGGGAGCCAGTGGTTAAAGAAAAAATGGCTTTAGTGATTACAATCAATCCTGTCTCAACGGAACCATTTATTAGTGATTTAACATTGATGCTAATAGAAAATAACGTCCGGAAATTAGGGCTAGATGGTTTTATAGCAGTTAATCTATTTTCACTCGTAGGAAAGCAAAAAAAGAAAAAATATCAGGTTGATAAACAAGGAATAGAAGTTATAGAAACTTTAGTAAAGGATAAGACTATAACTTCTATTATTTTTGCTTGTGGGAGTATTTTAAACAATCAAGAAATTGCCTTAGAACAAGCTCAATCGATTTATAGGCTACTAAACGCTAATCAAAAAAAGCAAGTTAGAATTTTAACTACTGAAGAGGGGAAGATAGCGCATCCACTAAATGCTCATGTAAGAGCAAAATGGTCATTAAGTAAAGACGTTAGCATACTTGAAAAGATGGATTGAGCTGGATATCCTGCTATAAGTATCAGCATAAAATGAATACGCTTTTA
>DXDB01000188.1 GCA_019115705.1 Candidatus Tetragenococcus pullicola
TGGACACTTGTCAAAGGCGGTTCTAAGAAGGCCGTAACTGGTGCATCGTCAAAGCCTA
Source organism: Candidatus Tetragenococcus pullicola (assembly GCA_019115705.1). Taxonomy (GTDB): domain Bacteria; phylum Bacillota; class Bacilli; order Lactobacillales; family Enterococcaceae; genus Tetragenococcus; species Tetragenococcus pullicola. The sequence goes on from DXDB01000188.1 coordinate 59, forward strand.
TTAATGAAAGATCTTCAGGAATCTTAAGTCCAGCTTCATGAATCGCACGCATGGCACCAATCGCCATATCATCATTGGCACAAAAAACAAGAGTGGGTTGTTTGGTAGCTTGTAATAATTCTTGCATCTTTTGAAAGCCACTGGCCATACTGTAATCGCCTGCCATAAAAAATTCTGGGTCAATCGATAAGTGGTGTGCTTCAAGTGTTTTTATGACCGCCTCGCGTCTTTCATTGGCTGATCGGAAATCTTCACGTCCACCAATATAAGCAATTTTTTTATGCCCCATAGAAAGCCCATACTCAATGGCGTGTTGGACGCCTTTTTGATCATCCGCTACGACATTTATAATGGTGTCATCGGCGAGATCACGATTGACCACCACGAAAGGAAAAGTTTGTTTTTTTAACTCCATGATGAAAGCCTGATCGCTGTCACTTTGACTCATGACCAAGACGGCATCATATCGTTGAAAATTAATACGCTCCAAGTGCTCAATCTCATCAATACCTTGCACAGACAAGGTATATTGTTCTTCTAAAACGGAATGAATTTCTGTGATGGTATCGACTAAAAAATTTGAACTTGTTCCTTGACGGATACTTGAGAAAAAAAGCCCAATCATGTAATTTTTTTGATTGACCAAACTTCTCGCGTTTACATTGGGAACATAGTGCAGGTCTTTTGCAATCGCTTGGATTTTTTGTCGCGTTTCAACTTTGATCAGAGCACTGTCATTTAGTGCTCGTGAAACGGTGGTATGAGAAACGCCAGCCACTTTGGCAATGTCTTTAATCGTAACCACAAGATTCCTCCAAACGATTTATTTTTGTATACGTCTACATCTTAATATAAAGTTTCTATTTAGTCAATAGATTTTATAAATAAAAACAGCTTTAAACCAACAATGCACACGTGAAACTTTAGGTTGCCTCTGCAGCTGAACGTACATATTGTTTTGGCGTTTGTCCCGTAATTTTTTTAAAGGTTTGGACAAAATACTCAGGAGCGCTCCCAAAGCCAACCATGGCCGCTACTTCATAGACCTTATAGTTTTTACAAAGCAGCTCTTTTGCACGGTGAATGCGATAATTGGCTAATTTTTGATTAAAGCGGATACCTGTTTCGCTGTAATAGGTTTTCCCGAGATATTCAGAATTTAAATACAAAAGGTTGTTTGCGATCCATTTCAAAGAAAGGTTTTCTTGAGTGTAGTATTCTTCAATGATTAAGTTCACTTTTTGTGAAAGATGTAAATTTTCTGAATTGGACAAGGAATTTTTGAGCTGATCGATTGTATGAAAGAGGAGAAACTGTAATTCTTTCCAATCGTTTAATAACATTATTTTAGGGGAATAATCGTCAATCACTTGGTCTTGTTTAATCTCGTATTTTTCAAAAAATAAAGTCAATAACTCGATGATTTGTAAGCGTAGCAATTGGACGGGATATAGGTTTTTTCGACAGGTCGAAAAAAAGTTTTCTGCGACCAACGTAGCACGCGTAAGTTCTCCTTGATCGATTGCTTGCAATAACCGTTGACTAAAGTCAAGATAAATCTGATTTTCGTAATTATTTTCTTGGCCGATATCTTTTTCTTGAATGATTTGAAACGTATCAAAATAAAACTCTTTGTCTAAATTATTTTTTCCTAAATAAAATTTTGTCAAAAACTCAGAAGGATCAGAAACCGTGCAATCAATCGCAACCCCTTTGTTTAAGGGACGATTTTCCAAAATTTCTTCAAAGTAATTATGAAAAGTTTCTAGTTCATCCTCATTGATCAAATAGCCTACTTTATTTAAATGTCCCACAGTCAGACGCTCTTGATGGGAATAATTTTTAACGCCTTCCATAATTTGAGGATAAAACTTTGAGTCAAATAGATAGAGACAAAACGGGAAATTCATCTGTGGCAAAGATTTTAAAGCCCGACTGACGATGAATTGTTCGATTTGTTGACGTTTATAAAAGTTTTTTTCCACCGTATACCGATCGCATTGTTCGATACAGTTTTGCAAGGCTTCTTTGATGGCACTAGGGTCTACAGGTTTTTCCAAAAAGAACTTAACTCCTAGACTCATTGCTTTTTTAGCATAAGAGAAGCTCCCGAATCCAGTTAAAATAATGATTTGAGTCATTTGATTTGTTTCTTGCAAGGCTTCAATGAAATCCAGTCCGTTTAGACCGGGCATGTTGATATCTGTCACTATAATGTCAATGGCTGTTTTTTGACAAAGCAATAGTGCCTCTTCACTGTCTAGCACAGGGGGTAAGACCTCGATGGCTAAATCAAAACGAGCAATCAAATCACTGACTCCTTGGGCAATCAAAGGCTCATCATCAACGACAAGTACTTTTTTCATGCTTCTTTCTCCTCTTTTCTAGTTTTATTTTCAATCGGTACATTCATTTGAATCGTCGTTTTTTTAAAAGGAACGGACTGAATGGATAAACTGGCTTGGTTCCCATAATAAAGTGATAATCGTTTCTGAATATTTTTTAAACCAATGCCTTGACTATTGGTTAGGACAAAATCATCTGAAAACCCGGGCCCATTATCGCTGATACTAATAAGCAATTGATTTTCCTTTTTTTCGATCTTTAAAACAATCTGACAAGTTGTTTTCATTTTGTTGACGGCATGTTTAAAGATATTTTCAATCAGTGGTTGAATGATCAATTTAGGAATTTGAATGGTACGATCATTGATTAGTATGACCTCAATATATTCAATTCTTGTTGCAAAACGGACTTTTTGAATATGAATATAAGACTCAACGATTTCTAGTTCTGTCTCTAAAGTAGAAAATTCCGAAGCTGTATCGATTTTTTTTCGGAAAAGGAAAGCCAGTGAAGTCACCATTTGTGAAATTTCTGGTTGTTCATTCTTTAAAGCAATCCAATTGATTGAATCCAAGGTGTTGTACAAAAAATGTGGGTCCAATTGTGATTGAAGATTTTGAAACTCAATTTCTTGTGAAAGCAGCCGCATTTCATAATTTTCATTGATCAACGTGCTAATTTCTTTAATCATGAGATTATAACTGTCGTAAAGAACGTCAACTTCTGCTTGCCGTTTTTGAGGTGGTTCTAGCGTTTCCAACGATTCTAAATCTTTGGTTTGCTTGATTTTTCGCATATGGTTCGCCAAAATAGATACCGGTTGTGTCAATTGATTACTGATTTTGGTGGCTCCAAAAATCAATAGAAGTAAAAAGGGAATGGTTAAAACAAAAAGTAGTAGCTGTAATTGTTTGAGACTTTCCATGACCTTGTTATCAGGAACTAGATAAATAAATTTAAAATCATTGTGATAATTCAATGCAGCATAATACTTTTTTCCTTGAAACGTGAGAGTATCAAACAGTTGATTTTCTTGAAGAGGGCTTTCTTCATACTT
>DXDB01000189.1 GCA_019115705.1 Candidatus Tetragenococcus pullicola
ACGAAAAGTCATTCGAGCATTAGAAGTCGTAGAAACGACAGGGCAAAGTATTTTAGCTCCTAAAACTACTCCTGATCCTTGTTATGACTATTATCTGATTGGATTAAACACAGACAGAGAACTTTTGTATGAACGAATCAATCAACGAGTTGATTTGATGATGGTCGCTGGTTTAGAAAAAGAAGCGCGATTATTAGAAGACATTCCGGATTCTCAAGCAGCACACGGAATAGGTTACAAGGAATTTTTCCCTTATTTTAAAGGGGAGACTTCAAAAGAAGCGGTCGTCACAAACATTAAGAAAAACTCTCGACATTATGCCAAGCGTCAATTGACTTGGTTCCGAAATCGTCTGACTGCTCATTGGTTTAATCTCATTGAACACCCAGAGGAAATACAGCGTTTAGAAGAAGAAATTCAGAAATGGAAGGAGAGTAGCCGTGACCGATAAAGAACGAGTTATCTTGATTGGCGTTGAAACCAATCAGGAGGAAAATTTTGATCGTTCCATGGAGGAACTGGCAAGTCTGACCCAAACAGCCGGAGCAAAAGTGGTTGATTGTGTCGTGCAACGTCGTCCAAAGTTTGATCCCAAAACGATTATTGGCAAAGGTAAATTACACGAATTAGGAATCCTTTGTGATAATTTACAAGCCGATTTGGTGATTTTTAATCATGAATTATCACCAAGACAAAGTCAATTAATCGATGAAGTGATTACTATTCCCGTCATAGACCGTGTCCAGTTGATTTTAGACATTTTTGCTTTGCGAGCCAATTCTAGAGAAGGAAAATTACAGGTGGAATTAGCGCAACTGGATTATCTATTGCCCCGATTAGTAGGACAAGGGAAAAATTTATCCCGCCTAGGTGGTGGTATTGGAACGCGTGGCCCTGGTGAAACCAAACTTGAAACAGATCGTCGCTATATTCGTAATCGAATTTCTGCTATCAAAAAAGAATTAAAAAAAGTAGAGGCGCATAGAAAACGCACGCGGCAACAACGACAAAGCAATCAAACCTTTCAAATTGGTTTAATTGGCTATACAAATGCTGGTAAATCCACAATCTTAAATTTATTGACTCAAGCACAGACTTATGAAAAAGATGAACTGTTTGCGACCTTAGATCCATTGACCAAAAAATGGCGACTTCCTGAAGGGATGGAAGTAACGGTCACAGATACGGTGGGCTTTATCCAAGATTTACCTACACAATTAATTCATGCCTTTCATGCTACTCTTGAAGAAAGTCAAGAAATGGATCTATTGCTTCATGTTGTCGATGCCAGTTCTTCTGATCGAAAAGAACAAGAACAAACTGTGCTTGATTTAATGGATCAATTAGACCTAAATCAACTACCAGTTTTAACGGTGTATAACAAAGCAGATAAAATTGACAGGGAACAATTTGTTCCAACCCTGTTTCCTTATGTGCTGATTTCGGCGAATCAATCGAGTGGCAAGACAGAATTAAATGAAGCCATCAAAAAACAACTTTTTGAAATCTTTACCCCGTATTCAAAAACAGTGACAGAAGAACAAGGTCAATTAATAGAACAAATAAAAAGAGAAACGTTGGTAGTGTCTATTGACTATCAAGAAGAAAATCATGACTATTTGATTAAAGGATTTGCTCAAGAAAATTCGATCGTTTGGCGGGAAGAAAACAAAGAAGAGAAAGAATAATGGCTTCTATGGAAGATAATGTTACATGAGTGGTTGACAGTATACAAAAGACTTGCTATAGTTTGAGTTGGTAAAGCCGTTTAGTTTTAAAAGAAAGGGGATTGTCATGCGAGAAAAAGAGCTTCGTCGTTCCATGTCTGTATTTCCAATTGGTACTGTTATGAAGTTGACCGACTTGACAGCACGACAAATTCGCTATTATGAAGAACAAGGATTGATTCACCCGAAAAGAAGTGAAAGTAATCGGCGTATGTATTCATTAAATGATATGGATAGATTGCTTGAAATCAAAGACTATCTTTCAGATGGATTAAATATGGCTGGTATCAAACGTTTGTATAAGATGAAAGAAGAGGAAAAGGAAACAAAGGCGAATAAGACACTAACCGATGCAGATGTCCGTCGTATTTTTTACGATGAAATCTTGTCTCAAGGTGGCTTATCTCAATCTGATCCTTTTCAAAGTCAGCGACCAAAGTTGTAAAAAATGAATATGTAAAAAAGAGGGCAGCTTTTCGTAAAAAAAGCGAGCACTCTTCTTTTGCTAGAAAAAGGATGGGGTAAAAATGCCAAAAGTGGATTATACAGGAGCAGATATTAAAAAAATTGTCGAAAAAGAGAATGTGCGTTTTTTACGTCTGATGTTTACCGATATTTTAGGAACAATCAAAAACGTCGAAGTTCCTGTCAGTCAAATCGATAAAGTTTTAGAAAATAAAATGATGTTTGACGGTTCTTCTATTGAAGGATTTGTGCGTATCGAAGAAAGTGACATGTGCTTATATCCGGACTTGTCCACTTGGATGATTTTTCCATGGGAGGCAGAACATGGAAAAGTTGGGCGATTAATTTGTAATATTTATACACCAGATGGCAAACCTTTTTTGGGCGATCCTAGGGGAAATTTGAAACGTGTATTAAAAGAAATGAAAAAACAAGGCTTTACTTCCTTTAACATTGGACCAGAACCTGAATTCTTCTTATTTAAATTGGATCAAAATGGTGAAATCACAACTGATTTAAATGACAAAGGTGGTTATTTTGATTTTGCGCCTACAGATCTCGGAGAAAATTGTCGGCGTGATATCGTCTTAGAACTAGAAAAACTTGGCTTTGAAGTGGAAGCTTCTCACCATGAAGTTGGTCCTGGTCAACATGAAATAGACTTTAAGTATGCCGATGCCATCGAAGCCTGTGACAATATCCAAACGTTCAAATTAGTGGTACGAACGATTGCCAGAAAGCATGGCTTGCACGCAACCTTTATGCCAAAGCCTTTATTTGGAATTGCAGGATCTGGTATGCATTGTAATATGTCTTTATTTGATGGCAAGGAAAACGTCTTTTATGATAAAAAAGGTGAAATGGAATTAAGTCAAACAGCTTACCAATTTTTGGGCGGCTTAATTGAACATGCCCGTGCCTATACAGCGGTATGTAATCCTTTGGTCAATTCCTACAAACGGTTAGTGCCTGGTTATGAAGCACCTGTTTATGTTGCTTGGTCAGGACACAACCGTTCGCCTTTGATTCGGGTACCTGAATCACGCGGGGTTTCGACTCGTTTAGAATTGCGTTCTGTTGACCCTTCTGCTAATCCTTATTTAGCCATTGCGGTTTTATTAGCTGCAGGACTTGATGGAATTAAAAATAATTTGACACCACCTCCAGCTGTGGACCGTAATATCTATGTGATGACAGAAGAAGAACGTCATGCTGCCCAAATTCATGATTTGCCATCAACTATTCATAATGCCATCAAAGTCTTACGAAAAGATCAAGTTATGATTGACGCACTCGGCCAACATATTTTTAATAACTTTGTGCAAGCTAAAAAAATGGAGTGGGCTTCGTTTAGACAAACGGTTTCTGATTGGGAAAGAGAACACTACCTAGAGCTTTATTAATTTTTCTATTTTGATTTCTCTTGCTAGAATGTAAAAATAGTTGACAAATGGTCTATTGAAAGGTAATATTTTTTATGGGCACTCTTAAACAGAGTCAGTAGATAAATGAGGACTCCCTATTCTAAGAAGAATAGGGAGTTTTTTTAATTTTTAAAAGCCTTCCGAATAAATGAGGATAAGGGGTTTAACTTTATGACAAAGTACATTTTTGTAACAGGTGGCGTTGTTTCATCAATCGGAAAAGGAATTGTAGCAGCTTCTTTAGGTAGGTTACTGAAAAATCGTGGATTGAAAGTAACCATTCAAAAATTTGATCCATACATCAATGTTGATCCAGGAACGATGAGTCCTTACCAACATGGAGAAGTTTTTGTAACCGATGATGGGGCCGAAACAGATTTAGATTTGGGGCATTACGAACGTTTTATTGATATCAATTTAAATAAGTACTCCAACGTTACGACAGGAAAGATTTATTCGGAAGTTTTACGAAAAGAACGCAAAGGAGACTATTTAGGGGCGACTGTCCAAGTAATTCCGCATATAACAGATGAGATTAAAGAAAAAATTATGCGCGCTGCTAAAATGACCGATTCTGACGTAATCATTACAGAAGTCGGTGGGACTGTTGGCGATATTGAGTCGTTGCCTTTTTTAGAAGCTTTGCGTCAAATGAAGGCTGACGTTGGTGCTGATAATGTTCTTTATATCCATACCACCTTGATTCCTTATCTCAAAGCGGCAGGGGAAATGAAAACCAAACCGACCCAACACAGTGTAAAAGAACTACGTAGCTTAGGAATTCAACCTAATTTGTTAGTGGTACGCTCGGAACATCCAGTCTCTCAGGCGATGAAAGATAAATTGGCGCAATTTTGTGATGTTGCACCAGAAGCTGTCATCGAATCTTTAGATGTGGATACCTTATATTCCATTCCATTGAATCTTCAAAAACAAGGAATGGATCAAATTGTCTGTGACTTGTTAAAGATATCAGCACCACCAGCAGATATGGCCGAATGGAAAGCTTTGGAAGAAAAAGTCTTACATCTGAAACAAACGGTGAAAATAGGCTTGGTCGGAAAATATGTGGAACTACCTGATGCCTACCTTTCAGTGGTGGAAGCTTTGAAACATTCAGGCTTTTTCTATGATTCAGACATTGAAATTAAATGGATCAATGCAGCAAATTTATCAGACGAAAATACTGATGAGTTATTAGGAGATGTCGACGGTATTTTAGTACCAGGCGGCTTTGGTGATCGTGGCTTAGAAGGAAAAATTGCAGCAATCCGTTATGCCCGTGAAAAAGATGTACCGTTTTTGGGGATTTGTCTAGGTATGCAGTTAGCTTGTGTAGAGTTTGCTCGTCATGTGGTTGGCTTAGCAGATGCAAATTCAGCTGAAAATGAACCAGAAGCAAAAAATAAGATTATCGATTTAATGCCTGATCAAGAAAATAATGAAAACTTAGGGGGAACATTGCGTTTGGGGTTATACCCTTGTCAGTTGAAAGTGGGAACAAAAGCCGCAAAAGCTTATGAAAATCAAGAAGTCGTTGAAGAACGCCATCGTCATCGGTATGAATTTAATAATCAGTATCGTGATCCATTTGAAAAAGCAGGCTTCGTTTTTTCAGGAACTTCTCCGGATAATCGCTTGGTAGAAATTATTGAATTATCAGATCATAAATTTTTTGTCGGTTGCCAGTTCCATCCGGAATTAATTTCACGACCTAACCGTCCGCAAAAGCTCTTCAAGGCATTTATTGGAGCTGCTTTAGAAAATAGAGGGAGAGTAAAGTAACTTTTTCTGAAAATTTTCTACTTGTTTTTACGATAAAATCAAAGGTTAAATGAAAAATAGCTGTGAATTTGTATTTTTAGTAGAAATAAATGAAGATATTTGTTAAAATAAGATTGTTAGTTGAGTTTAAACTCAGCCAAAATGTCTATTTAAAAATAGGAGGAAAAAATTATGCCATTAGTATCAGGAACAGAAATGTTAAAGGCAGCACGTAAAGGTGGATATGCAATTGGTGCATTCAACACAAATAATCTTGAATGGACACAAGCTATCTTAACTGCTGCTCAAGAAAAAAACGCCCCAGTATTGGTTCAAACATCAATGGGTGCCGCTAAATACATGGGTGGATACAAAGTGATTGTCGACCTTGTCAATAACTTAGTTGAATCAATGAACATCACAGTCCCTGTTGTTCTTCATTTAGACCATGGTTCTTATGAAGATGCTCTAGAATGTATCGAAGTAGGTTATAGTTCTGTTATGTTTGATGGATCAGCACTACCTTTTGAAGAAAACTTAGAAAAAACCAAAGACGTTGTTGCTAAAGCTCATGCTAAAGGAATGTCTGTGGAATGTGAAGTAGGTACAATTGGTGGAGAAGAAGACGGCATTATTGGTACTGGTGAATTAGCTGATATTGATGAATGTGTTCAAATGGTTAATACTGGTATTGACTTCTTGGCTTGTGGTATCGGAAATATTCATGGCGTTTACCCTGATAACTGGCAAGGACTTGCTTTTGATCATTTACAAGCAATCACAGATGCAGTTGGTGAAGATGTGCCATTGGTATTACATGGTGGATCTGGTATTCCTCAAGAACAAATTGAAAAAGCCATTCAAATGGGAATTTCAAAAGTGAATGTAAATACTGAATTCCAACTTTCATTTGCTAAAGCAACTCGTGAATATATCGAAGCTGGTAAAGATCATGAAGGCAAAGGTTTTGACCCTCGTAAATTATTAGCACCTGGTAAAGCAGCCATCGTTAAAGATGCAAAAGAACATATTGATTGGTTCGGTTCAGCAGATAAAGCTTAATAAACAATCACGCCTCATCCATTATTGGGTGAGGTTTTTTTATGAGTACTATTTCTTGTCTTTCTTCAATTTTTAGTTTCATGGCTGATTTTAAGCAAATTTATTTTGAAGTAAAGCGACTAAATTGACCATAAATGCCAAGCTAGCTGCAACAATTTCTGAGCGTTTTTTTGACTTTTCTTTTCTCTTGGCTTTTCTTGTGATAGAATAAGAGAAGTTTGAAGAATGAAAAAAATATAGGTGAAAATAATGAAAAAAATAGTGATTCAAGGAAAACGTCCTTTAGAAGGAGAAGTCACGATAAGTGGTGCGAAAAATAGTGCAGTTGCTTTGATTCCAGCGGCCATTTTAGCTGATTCTCCTGTTTTATTAGAAGGCGTTCCTGATATACAAGATGTCCATTCCTTAATAGAAATCCTCGAAATCATGGGCGTTCAAACAACTTTTGAAAACAACCGTTTAGAAATCGATCCTACCCATATCGTCTCGATCCCAATGCCAAGTGGAAAAATAAATAGTTTACGCGCTTCCTATTACTTTATGGGAGCTCTTTTAGGTAAGTTTGGCGAAGGCGTCGTCGGGCTACCAGGTGGCTGTTATCTAGGGCCACGTCCAATCAATTTGCACATCAAAGGGTTTGAAGCCTTAGGGGCGCAAGTGACCAATGAACATGGCGCCATGTATCTACGAACAACTGAAGAAGGGCTTAAAGGAGAACGTATCTTTTTGGATATGGTTTCAATCGGTGCCACGATTAATATCATGTTAGCAGCAGTAAAGGCTGAAGGAAGAACGATTATTGAAAATGCCGCTCGTGAACCTGAAATTATTGATGTTGCGACCTTATTAAATAATATGGGTGCTAAGATTCGTGGGGCGGGAACCAATGAAATTCGTATTGATGGTGTTGCTTCCTTGCACGGTTGTCAACATTCGATTATTCCTGATCGCATCGAAGTCGGTACCTATTTAGCGTTAGCTGCCACTTGCGGAAATGGTATCACTGTAAAAAACGTCATTTATGAACATTTGGATAGTTTTATCTCTAAAATTGAAGAAATTGGGGTTCGTCTAGATATTAGCGAAGATAGTATTTATGTACCACCTGCCTCTGATTTACAAGCAATTTCAGTTAAGACCTATCCATATCCAGGCTTTGCTACAGATCTTCAGCAACCATTGACGCCTTTGTTGTTAAAAGCTTCAGGCACGTCAGAAGTTTTAGACACGATTTATACACAACGGATCAATCATATTCCTGAATTGGTACGTATGGGAGCAGATGCCGAAATAAAAGGTAATTTGATCCGATTACACGGTCCAAGTCAGTTACATGGAGCAGAGGTTATGGCTTCTGATTTACGGGCCGGTGCTTGTTTGGTGATTGCCGGGCTTATGGCAGAAGGAACCACAACCATTAGTAAAGTAGAATATATTTTGCGTGGCTATGATCATATTATTGAAAAATTAACAGCGTTAGGTGCTGATATTAAAATGATTGAGGAGTGACTATGAGCGATTATTTAACAATAGCGGAGTTGGAACATAAAACGCTAAAAGAAATCTATAACTATGCACGGGAATTTAAAATTCCATACTATAGTCAAATGAATAAGAAAGAATTGGCGTTATCCATCGTTCGGGCCCAAGCTGAAAAACAAGGATTCTTTTATATGGAAGGTATTTTAGACATTATGGGTCAAGAGGGGTATGGTTTTTTACGGCCCATTAATTATGGCCCGAGTGCCGAAGATATTTATATCTCCAATTCGCAGATTCGTCGCTTTGGCTTACGAAATGGTGACAAAGTGGCAGGAAAGGCCAGACCACCCAAAGAGTCAGAACGCTATTATGGCTTGATGCATGTGGAAAGTGTTAATGGAAAAAATCCGGAAGACGCCAAAGAACGTCCCCATTTTCCAGCGTTGACTCCTCTTTATCCAGATCGGAAAATCGACTTAGCTACAACTCGAAATCGATTGTCAACCCGGATGATTGATTTGTTTTCGCCGGTTGGGTTTGGTCAACGGGGCTTAATTGTTGCACCGCCAAAAGCTGGAAAAACCAGTATTTTAAAAGAAGTTGCCAATGGAATTACCGAAAATTATCCTGAAGTAGAACTAATTGTCTTATTGATTGATGAACGTCCCGAAGAAGTGACCGATTTGGAGCGCAGTGTTAAAGGTGATGTTGTCTATTCTACCTTTGATTTACAGCCAAGTAATCACACGCGCGTTTCAGAGCTCGTTTTGGAACGGGCGATGCGATTGGTGGAGGACAAACGTGATGTCGTGATTCTAATGGATAGTATCACACGGTTGGGTCGGGCTTATAATTTAGTTGTTCCTCCTAGTGGTAGAACGCTAAGTGGCGGAATTGATCCAGCTGCTTTGTATAAACCTAAGAAGTTTTTTGGGGCCGCACGAAATATTGAAGAAGGCGGCAGTCTAACCATTTTAGCGACCGCTTTGATCGATACGGGTAGTCGTATGGATGATGTTATTTATGAAGAATTTAAAGGCACAGGCAATATGGAATTACATCTTTCACGTAATTTAGCTGAGCGACGAATTTTCCCAGCTATTGACTTGAAAAAATCAGGGACACGAAAAGAAGAACTTTTAATGTCTTCTGAACACTTGGAAGAAACCTGGCGTCTTCGTAACAACATGACTGGTGATTCTTTAGAATATACCGAACAATTTATTCGTTTTTTAAAGAAAACCAAAAACAATGAAGA
>DXDB01000190.1 GCA_019115705.1 Candidatus Tetragenococcus pullicola
AAGCGGGAGGTGAACTTCTTATGCGTATATTCTTCAACCTTGTCTTGCTACCGATTCTGATAGAAGTATCAGCTAATCTCATTTCGGAATGCCTTATCCGATTAGCAGACAAACGCGGCAAAAACAAAAAAACATTAGGCTGAGTGTCCTTGAGCAAGACACAAAAAAACACCCTTGGCGGCAACCGAGGGTGTTTTTCTTATGCGCTTATTTTCTTCAACCTTTTAAGCACCTTTATTCTAACACGTGGAAAATTTAAAGTCAAAAAAGTAGTGTTTTAGGAACACTACTTAGGAGATTCTGAAAAAAGAAAAGTTTTAGGATTGTCTAAATAGTAACGCTAGAAATTTAAAGAAAACCAAAAAATGGAAAAATAACTCGCAGATTGACGATTTTTTTCGCAGAAAAAATCAAAATCTGAGTGTTTATATATATTTATATAATGTTTAATATATTTTTAGGCGCTTCATGAGCCTTACAGCCCCAAGGGGTTTCACGTTTTATGATGTACAAAATGGCAGTTTACGATGTACAAAATGCGGTGTCTTAGGGTACAAAATGGCAGTTACAAGTTATACTAGAGGCGCTGAAGTGTAGCATGTTTGAAGATTGAGAAGGAAAGATAATGAGTAGAGGAATAACTGAAGTTTATGGTGAGCATGGCTTGGAACAAGCCTTGGTAAGATAATCTGACCACTGGTTAAGGTATGGCTATTGTTCCTCTTAATTAAGTTAGGTGTTCCCAGAAACTCGGTACTTTAGTGCCGATGTAGTTCATTTTTTAGATATTGCTAACATAAACTAAAATAATGATTATTAGTTAGTTATTGTAATAGTTATAATATTAATTATTTAATAGTTATTATATTAGTTATTATATTAGTTATTAAATAGTTATAGAGGTGCTGAGAACCTATGCCTGACAAGGGGTTAGAGAGATTTGTGTTACTGATTTGTGGAAGTATGTTACCGATTTGTGGAAGTAAAATCCATTTTATCACTAAAAAAGGAACTTTTTTCACCTTAGAATGTCGCTACTTTTCATGAGCGAAGCTTAGAAGCCAATTACTCTGTTTTATTTCTTGACGGAACCTATCTTCCATTAAGACGTGGAACCGTTAGTAAAGAATGTATTCATATCGCACTTGGCATTACACCAGAAGGACAGAAGGCTGTTCTTGGATATGAAATCGCCCCAAATGAAAACAATGCTTCTTGGTCCACCCTGTTAGACAAGCTTCAAAACCAAGGAATCCAACAGATTTCTCTTGTAGTGACCGATGGCTTCAAGGGGCTTGAAGAGATTATCAATCAGGCTTACCCATTAGCTAAACAACAACGTTGCTTAATTCATATTAGTCGAAATCTAGCTAGTAAAGTGAAACGAGCAGATAGAGCGGTTATTCTGGAGCAATTTAAAACGATTTATCGTGCTGAAAATTTAGAAATGGCAGTGCAAATTTTAGAAAACTTTATCGCCGAATGGAAACCAAAGTATAGGAAAGTCATGGAAAGTCTGGAGAATACGGATAATCTTTTAACTTTTTATCAGTTTCCCTACCAGATTTGGCATAGTATTTATTCGACAAACCTCATTGAGTCTCTTAACAAAGAAATCAAACGTCAAACGAAAAAGAAGGTTCTTTTTCCTAACGAGGAGGCTCTGGAACGTTATTTAGTTAACCTGTTTGAAGATTATAATTTCAAGCAAAATCAACGCATCCATAAAGGGTTTGGCCAATGTGCTGACACACTTGAAAGCTTATTTGATTAACATTCATCAACTCTACTTGAGTGTTTACACATAATTATTGACAGTATCTCAAAAAAATTTTTTATTTATTACAAAGTATAAAGATTAAACAAACATCTTTTGTAAAAAGCCTTTTTTCTGTTCTTTCAACAAATCTAACTTACGTTGATGAAGAGCGATAGTATCGTCTAACTGTTTGAAAAATGAGCCTATTTTTTGTTGTTCTGAAAGTTCAGGTATCATAATCGGCATTTTCGACATTTGCTTACCTGAAACCTCAACAAAAGTAGACCCTGTACCGGTGACTTCACCGTATCGCTTAAGCTCATTAGTTCTTGAATAAATAAAATAACTATCAAGTTTATTTGGATTAGGAACAATTGATTGAAACCCTTGGTTAGTTGTAGCTTCTTTGCCTAATATAGCGGTGTTTCCGATACCAGCACGAGAAGTGAATAAGACAGTTCCTACTGGTAAAATTCTAGCTGAGCTCTTCTTTAGACCTAGTTCAGTAATAGTCTTTTTACTTTTACTAACATACCTTTGTTCTCCAATTTCAGCTGGAGCATACCAGTCAATATCACCGTCCCAGTATTCAGAGTTCGATGTACTTGGTGTTCCACCGCCCACAATATTAGATAATTCTCCCAACTTACGCTGTTCCCAATCGTCAGCAAACCCCGCAAATCGCAATTCAGGAACTTTCTCGCCATTTTTAGGGAACATTTTTTGCAAGTAGCCTTTTTTCTGTTCCTTGAGTAAATCCAACTTACGTTGATGAAGAGCAATAGTGTTATCTAACTGTTTGAAGAATGAACCGATTTTATTCTGTTCTTCAAGTTTAGGAGTTTGAAAATTCATCATAGAAAAATCTTTTCCTGTAATTTGATTGATAGTGGCTCCCAAACTTTTATGAACTTCTTTTTGAAAATTATTAGTACTCAATAATGCATTAATATAATCCCCATTTTCTCCTCGAAAAGCAGACATAAATGCTCCGATTACTGTATGAGGCATTTCTTTGGTAACAATAGCGTGTTTCCCAATTAAAGATCTACTTCCATTTCGTACAACTACAATAACATCACCAACTTTTACATTATTTGAATTGACGATATCAGGATTGACATAGACATTGTCAGCATCAATAAGTTGATCGTTTTTTACATTCGATGACCGTAAAACAAATGTGCCTTTATCTTGTACATCAGTTGGACTATATGTTAATCCGGAATAGCTAGAAGTTATATCGGTTAACTTACGCTGTTCCCAATCATCCGTAAATCCTTCAAACCTTAATTGTGGACTTTTTTTACTCATCATGACCGCCTCTCAAAAGAAGACGCATCGATTCAATCAAGGCTTGATTCTCTTCACTTTCTGAAAAATCGTCAATCAAAGATAAGAGCGTTTGTTCTTGTTGAACTAATTCTTCATTGATCTTAAGGAGATTGGTATTCACCTCAACCAAATCAACCGGTTCTTCTTCCTCAAAGGTATCGACATAACGAGGAATATTTAAGTTAAAGTCATTTTCTTGGATCTCATCAAAACTTGCAACATGAGCATATCTTTCAATATCTTCTCGCTTTTTGTAGGTAGAAACAATTTTATCAATATGTTCATCCAACAGGACATTTTTATTTTTTTGTTTTTCAAAATCTTGAGAAGCATCGATAAACAAGACATCACGCCGAGAACGGTTTTTCTTCAAAATAATAACCGTTGTCGGAATACTCGTTCCAAAAAAGATATTGGCCGGCAAGCCAATGACTGCATCAATAGCTCCCATCTCTAAAAGGGCCTGACGTATGGTTCCTTCTGCGCCTCCTCTAAAGAGCACGCCATGAGGCAGGACAATCCCCATTGTTCCCGATTCTTTCAAATGGTAAAAACCGTGAAGGAGAAAGGCAAAGTCCGCTTTAGATTTAGGCGCTAATTTCCCAAAACGTTCAAAGCGAGGATCAGAGAGAAACTTATCTGCCGCTGACCATTTCGCAGAATAAGGAGGGTTCATGACCACAGAATCAAACTGATAAGGCTCTTCTGAGGGCCAATCGGCATCTAAAGTATCTCCGTTATTCAGATTCATGCGTTCTTTATCTACTCCATGAAGAATTAAGTTCATACGTGCTAAGTTAAAGGTCGTCGTATTTAACTCTTGGCCATGATAATGGACTTGATTTGGATGGATGAGATAGCGACGGATATTAAGCATCAAAGAACCCGAACCCATCGCAGGATCGTAAATATGAAAAGGCACTCGAGATTCTTGCTCGATCGACGTAATTTCTGACATGATGCGTGAAACAGCTTGAGGGGTATAAAACTCTCCTGCTTTTTTACCTGCACCTGCCGCAAACATCCCGATTAAATACTCATAAGCGTCCCCAATCACATCGCCATTGTGTTCAAATAAATCAATCTCATCTAAGGCACGCAAGACCTCAGTAATCGTCACATTACGTTGTTGTGCATTTGAGCCTAATTTTGTGGAGTTTAAATCAATATCCGAAAACAATCCACTGAATTCTTCTCCTTGACGTTCCAACTCATTAAAACCTGCTTGTAAGTCGGTCAAGTTAAATTCATAGTTATCAGCTTTGATGCGGTAGTGATAAAACAATCGATCGGGTTGGATAAAGTAACCTTGTCTGGGTTGGATATTTTCGATTAAATCGTCTTTGTCTTCTTCGTACCACTCCATGAACCCTGCATACAGAGTGGAGCGTTCTGGGAAGGTATCTGTTTTTCCATTTTCTTGTTCATAAACTTCTCTAAGCTGCTTATCAGACAAGTACTTATAGAAAATTAATCCCAGTAAGTAGTTTTTGTACTCACTTGCATCCATCTTCCCACGTAAGATATCCGCAGAAGCCCATAGTTGTTGGTTTAAACTTGTCGCCATTATAATTCTTCCTTCCATTTTTGAAGTTGTTCAAAGTTTTGTTGTAGTCGTTCTTCTAAAACTTTTGTTCTTCTTCTATATTTTTCACCCGTTTTGGCTTCGAACTCTTCTTTACTAAGAGTCATCGAATCCAGTAAATGGGTTAAATAAGGGATTGTTTTCTTATCGCCTTGATACTCATTCATTGCAGACTGTAAAAAGTCGAAGGATAATCCAAATTCTTCAGCTTCTTTTTGAAGTTGTCTTTGAATTTCATTTTGAATCGATGTCTCTTTTAATTGAGCTACATCAATCTCTTCAGTCGTATTGACGAGTTGATCTTTCAAGGTGTGATACATCTTTTGGATTTGAGGATCCTTTTGTTGGATTTCTTTTTCAAATTTTTCAACGGCCCCTGCTTCGTTTAATTGAATCGCTTTCAAAAGTTGATTAATATAAAAACTATCCACGACGTCTTTATGTGTCGCATTGAGCTGCGAAGAAAAAGCAATCTCTTGTAAAAGCTTCTCGAATTCCTCCTCAGGATGCTCCTCATCCTCGATCATTTCTTTAATCTTTGTTTTAATATTTTCCGTTTTTCCTTGATATTGTGGCAACTGCTCCACTACTTCTGAAAATTCTTCAAAGTCCTCTTCGTATTGATCATAGCTTCGGAGCGCTTTATAACTCTTTTCTAGCTTTTGATAAGCACTCACTTGCGCAATCATCGTTTTAAGATCATTGGGATTATCCGATAGGTCAGCTTCACTTTGTTTATAAAGCATTAAACATTCGATAAATTCTTTTTTGACTTCTTCATATTCTTTTGGAATCAGTTGATCAAAGTTTTGCTTTTCATTTGAGAATAGACGAAACGTGTTTCGTACATTTTCTCTCATGGTGAAGGGCTTTCTAAAAGAGACAATCAACCCAGAATCTTTTCCTGGATAAATACGGTTGGTTCTTGAGAACGCTTGAAGGAGCTTTTGATAGTTCATTTCTCGATCAATATATAAGGTTTGAATCGTTGGAGAATCAAAGCCTGTCAATAAACGATCGACAACAATAACAAAATCTAGCCACTGACCATCCGATTGATATTGCTTTTCCTTACGGGCCAACCGTTTATTAATATTTTGATTGTAGAGTTCCTCATCTTTATAAGGAGAAGCATCAAACTGTTTCGCATACTCTTTCATGATCTCTACTAATTCATCGTCTTGTTCATTTTTTTCTAATTGATCCGGATTGGTTGAGAAAGTAATAGCTACTCTTGGGAAATCTTTATCAATCAGTTGATGACGTTCATCAAATTGTCGCCCATTCAAGAGTGTCCCATTATCTTTCATTTCCTTTAAAATCCGGTAAATATGTTTGGCTTGGGCAATCGAGTGAGTGGTAAGAATGGCTGACATCGTAGGAAAACCATTCTTTACCTTGAACTTTTTGACCACACTTCTCCGATTAAAGATTTTTTGTAACATGGTACGAATATGTTCATCTGTTTCATAAAGTTCCGTAGGCAATAATTTTTCTTGTTGGAGGGCATCGTCTGGCAACTTTCCTTTATTGAGTTGGGTGACAATCACCTCCTGATCCTCTTCTGAAATCAGTGAATGATACTCGATTTGAAAGCCTAACACAGCCCCATCATCCATGGCATTTTTGATTGTATAGGAGTGAAGGAGTGGCCCGTATTGCTGACTCGTCGTTCTGGCAAAGGTTCCATTTTCTTGCTTTTTATTTTCTTCAAAAATAGGTGTCCCCGTTAATCCAAACCAGGTTGAATTGGGTAATATTTTCTTAATTCGCTTCATTTCCTCATCACTAACCGCACGATGAGCCTCATCAACAATAAAAACAATATGTTCTTTCCGTAGCTTCTCAAATTGATTGGAGCCTTTTTCTTCACTCTCTTGTTGGGCGCTTCGCATAGCTGCAGAGAGTTTTTGAATCGTGGTCACTAAAATCGTATTATTATTTTTTGATGAAAGAAGGTTTTGAGCCAACTGTTTTTGATTTTTGATCCCAACAATCAAAGTATTGGCTACCGAATTTCCGGTCGTTTGTCCGGTATGGTATTCCGAGGCAAACTTCGTAAACTCATCCTGCGTTTGAGCATCTAAGTCTTTTCTATCAACAACCATGACCGTACGATCGACACCGACCGCATTTTGAGCTAATAATTTCGTTGCGACAAAACTGGTAATAGTCTTTCCTGAACCTGTCGCATGCCAAATGAATCCTCCTTCATGCTGTGCCGCTTTTTGACGAATCTTACGAATAGCATGAATTTGGTAAGGCCTTAAAACCATGAGGAATTTTTGATTTTTTTGATCATCGACGAGAATGGTATATTGGCTAATCAATTCATGGGCATCGGGTATCCGCAAAACTGTACGAGTAAAATCAAACAAATCGGAAACCGTTTGATTGTCTTCAGTCCGCCAATTAAATAAAAACTTCTTCATCCGAGCATAGGCTTCAGCGGTATCTTCACTAGGTCTTGCAAAGTATCGGGTATCGACTTTATTTGAAATCACCATGATTTGAGTAGTTGCGTAAATCCCTTTAAAAAATCCATCTTCTGCATAACGCTGAATTTGATAATAAGCTTGCATGAAACCGTCTTTAGCGGACTCTTTTTTGAGCTCAATATGAATGATTGGGAGCCCATTAATCAGCAAGCTCACATCTCCACGATCTACTCTAGAGGAATCTGGGACCACTTGGTTCACTACCTCATAAGAAGAAGTTCCTCCTGAAATGTCCTTATTTCTAAAGGCTTCTAAAGTCACTTTTTTCCCATCTTCTCGCTCTAATAAAATTTGAGCCACTCCGTTTTCTCCTCTAAGCCATTGAGAAGCTAAAAAAGGCGTTCCGGTCAAACGTGAAAACTCGACTTTAACTTGATTAAATTCTTTGTCCGTTAATAGTTGCTCTCCCAATACTGCTAAATTTATTCGGTTCAAATGGCTTCTAAAGTTTTGCCAAAGTGCTTCTTCCGACTTCAAGTCCGGACGATAAGTCCACTGATTTTCTTTCTCACTTAAGATTTGTATGAACTGGTTTTCAATCATTTGTTCCGAATGACTCA
>DXDB01000018.1 GCA_019115705.1 Candidatus Tetragenococcus pullicola
TTTGCTTGTATGTTATTACAAGCCATTCCTTATGGCATTGCACAAAACATCCCTCCATTATTCATTCACTATTTAGAGAAAGAATATCATTTTAGTGTCCAAAGTGTTGGCTATATTTTTATGGTTGGCGCTTTAGCAGCATCATTAATTTCACCACTAGCTGGTAAAATGTATAGTAAATTTCCAGTCAAGCTAATAATGTTAGGTGGATTAATTTTGTCTGCTTTTGGAGTTATGTTAAACGCAGTTTCAAGCAAATTATGGATGTTTTTAGTAGCAAATGCAATTACTCAAATAGGAACTGTTACGTTTTCAGGTTTAGGGGTACCGTTTTTAATCGCTACTTGGTTTGATAAAAAATCTAAAGCTAGCGCACTAGGAATTGCCTTTGCAGGTGGTTCTATCGGGAATTTCTTTTTACAACCTATCGTAACCAACCTACTCAATCATTATGAATTACATAGAGTCTATTTCATGTGTGCATTGGCTTCCTTGGTTATTGGGGTACTTGTTGGTGTGCTTTTAATCCGTCCTAACAAACAACCGATCGAATCTAGTGCTGCCAAACAATCAACTGATTCTTCTAAAGACTCAAAAATCTCTACAAATCAATCTGTTCCCCAAGGTACCCATCCTGATAATACTCAAACCGGTATCGGCTATAAAAAAACTACCCAACAAAAAAGTTTTTGGGCATTATCTTGTTTTTATTTAATTATAGGATTAGCTATTTCTGCTCTTTCCACTCAATATGCAAACTTTTTCGCTTCTATTCATATCAATACTACCTTAATTGGTACGATTGGCTCTACGTTTGCCATTGCTTGTTTGGTTGGAAATGTTGGCGGAGGTTTCTTATTCTCAAAAATTGGTGTACGCAACGCCATGTTTTTAGCCTTTATTTTACAACTAGTTACCGTTATCTTGCTAATTGCTAGTATTTTTATTCCTAGCATTAAAGTCTTTTCTGCATTTGCTTGGGCCGTCCTTTATGGTTTTAATGTTTACTCTTATATGAGTGCACCGGCTGTAATGATGCAAACACTCTTCGGTATGAAAGACACCAGTCAAATACTAGGTGTATTTAGTATCTTTTTTGCAGTTGGCTTTGCTTTAGGAAATATTGTATTTGGTTTCTTTGTTGATACCTTTGGCTTTACTGCAGCTTGGATTAGCATTTTATGTTATGTACTTATCGGATTTTCTGGTTTATTATTCTTCATTACCGATATTCAAAAACATAAATTTGCCGATCAAACTGCTTAATGTATAATTTTTTGAAAGGAGTGCATCATATTTATGTGTACTGGATTAAGATATGTTAACGGAGATTTTTACTTTGGACGAAATTTAGATTTAGATTACCATTTTGGCGAAGAAATCGTTATTACACCTAGAAACTATGAAATCACCTATAAAAATGAACCTTCACAAAAATCACACTATGCTTTTATCGGCGTAGCTATGGTATTAGATAATTATCCACTTTATGCCGATGCGATTAACGAAAAAGGCTTAGGCATTGCAAATTTGAATTTCCCACACTTTTCTAAATATGCTGATGAAATCAAAGAAGGTGCCCTTAATCTTCCTCCTTATGAATTAGTGCCTTGGGTGTTAGCACAATTCTCAACTGTTAAGGAAACTAAAGCTGCCCTTAAAAATTTAAATATGGTTGATATTCCTTTTAAGCCTAATGTACCGAACACTACTTTACATTGGCTCATCGCCGACAAAGACGAAGCGATTGTCGTTGAAATTATTGACGGAAAAACCGTCATTTATGATAATCCTGTTGGCGTTTTAACTAATAGTCCTAGTTTTGATTATCATTTAATGAATTTACACAATTATCGTCATTTAAGTAGCAAACAACCTCACAATTCTTATTCTCCTGATTGGGATGCAAAACCTTTTGGCGAAGGTTTTGGTGCGATTGGTTTACCTGGTGATTGGTCACCAGCAT
This sequence comes from Candidatus Tetragenococcus pullicola, assembly GCA_019115705.1. Taxonomy (GTDB): domain Bacteria; phylum Bacillota; class Bacilli; order Lactobacillales; family Enterococcaceae; genus Tetragenococcus; species Tetragenococcus pullicola. The sequence goes on from DXDB01000018.1 coordinate 1,967, forward strand.
CTAGATTAGTTAAAGCCACCTTTGTTAAAGAACATTCAGTTTGTCCGCAAGATGATGTAGCCAATGTTACACAATTCTTCCACATTTTAGATTCAGTCGCTTTTGTTCAGGGCTGTACCACTTCTGATCGAAATACTCATGATATCACTATGTATTCTTCTTGCGGAAATGCTGCTACTGGTGATTATTACTATAAAACCTATACCAACAACCAAATCTCAAAGGTTTCTATGTCAAAAGTTGATCTGGAATCTACTAAATTGTTTGTTTACCCTATGGAAGATAAACAACAATTTAGACAAGTCAATTAAGGCGTTGGCTTGCTCATTTTAATCAGCTTAATTATAAATAATTGGTAAATGCAATTTAAGTGTTAGATAGCTTAGCGGTCTTTCCTCCTCCTTTGAATTTAGGTAGTATTAAGCTACCAAAAATTTAAAGGAGGTTTTTACATGTTTCAATCGCAAATTGTACCTGTAAAGCTTACTGACAATAAAAAAAAACAAAAAGTTGATGCTCTGCATAAAAAGAACTCTCAAAAACTATGGGCACATATCAAGACTTCATCAGGAACCGAGGTACGTCTATTCCAAGGAGTCTCCCCACAACTAACACAAATGATTTTGGAGAAATTATAGTATGCTCATTGATTTTACTAGAGTAAAAAATATCTTTATTGTATGTGGAAAAACAGATATGCGAAAAAGTATTGATGGATTAGCTAGTATCATTCAATATGAGTACAATTTGGACTTGTATGATGATGCAATATTCTTATTTTGTGGTGGAAAAGCTGATCGTTTCAAAGCACTCTATTGGGATGGTGATGGATTTATTTTATTGTATAAAAGATTTAATGATGGAAAACTAAGGTGGCCGCGTAAGTCAGAAGAAATCATATAGTTAAGTAACCAACAACTTCGTTGGCTACTGGAGGGATTGAGTATCATTCAACCGACTGCTGTCAAACGAGGTGGAAAAACAACGTTTTAAGTAATGAGGTACAGGAAGAAACAGATAAATTCTTCCTGTTTTTATTTGATTAGATAACCAAAAACGGTATAATCATCCTCGTAAAAATAAAAAAGGAAAAGAGGTGAATCAAATGAAGAATGAAAAAGACCAACCATTTGAGCCCGACTATTTGAATCGTTGTATGAAAACTGTTGTTAAAGAAAATAAAGAAATACGAGAAATCACAATCCACGGTTTTAGACACACTCATTGTTCATTGTTATTCGAGGCAGGAGCAACATTTAAAGAAGTCCAAGACCGTCTAGGTCATGCTAATAGTGATATAACTTTGAAGATTTATACTCACGTCACAACTGAAGCTAAAAGAGAAACAGCAAATAAACTTGTTTTATATTTAGATAGCTAAGAAGCTAGTCCATACGAATTAGCTTCTTTTTTAGTTCAACAAAAATAAATTTTCTATTCACCTATTAAAGGCTTTCCATACATATTAAACAAACGTAAGACACATAAAACACAATGTTTTACGTCCCAAAATCAAAATCCATTATTGTATAACAAATTTATTACAGTTACATTACCTAACACTGCTAAAAACATAGTAAACATTAGAATTAAATAAAATTTAAAAATAACAGATTTTTCCAAGTATCGAAAACAGTTTATATAGAAAAGGGGCTGTAAAATAGACCAAATTTTCAAGGAATTCAACCAAAAAAAGACACTCTCCAAAAATTGGAAAGTGCCAGGAACGTTGATATATAAAGGATATTAACGTTTTGAGAATTGTGAAGCTTTACGAGCTTTCTTAAGACCTGGTTAAACAAATTTTTGTTTTTTAATGTTTTATACTGCTACAAACAGTGCAAAATTAAGGTTCTCTTATTCATGAAGTTTTACTCAGCTATATAAAATTATATTCTGTCATTACCACAACTTGGCGAGTTGGCTGATTGAAGAATAGCCATTACTTTTTCATTAAATCCTCAACTCTCTATCGTCCGGTGACCAAAATAGCGATATACCAGGGTTAAAAACATAGCGTCCGGTAAGTCGTCCGGTAAAGATAAAAAACTTTCTTAAGATTAGCCCGTGTCAGTGGCTATCAGGTAATATCGAGTAGCTGGCCCTCGCCCCTCAGAACCAATTATGCCTGATTTCTTCAGACTAGATAATAGTTCAGATGTGTAACTTTTTTGCAAATCTAGTGCATCTTGAATCTCTTGGCGACTAGCGGGTTTCCCATTACTAAGATATTGAACAATCGAAATCATATGACGATTCAATTCCATAGTATTTAGCTTATAATTCATCTTATACAAGACAACAGTAAATAAATTATGTGTTGCAATTAATTCTGGTTGACGCATAAATCCCTTATACAGAGAATAAATACGGCGAATTCCAGAACCATAATTTTCAATATAGTTCATTTTATCCAAAGCATTTATCAAAATAGGATTCCGTTTAGCATTTGCTCCCTGTTTTATGTCCTCAACCGTTAATCCATCTGGAAGAGAGCCTGGTGAAGAAATCGCTAATCTATCATCAAAAATCTCTATTTTAATATCTGAACTCATAGTATAGTCTCGATGAACGAAGGCATTCATTATTGCTTCACGGACTGCATCAATCGGATAAGAATAACTCTCCATTCGCTTTCCATCTTTGTCCCATGCTCCTTCAACCTGATACGCTGCAGATGGCGATCCCCATAGGAAATCATCTTGGAATTTGTCTAATTCTTCGTATATCACTGAATCTTATCCTCCGTTTTCAATATAAATTTATTTTCAAACATTCTTTCTTAAAAAAAAACTGTTGTGTATTTTAGATAGAAGCTTTTATAACAGCACCCAGTATGTTGGCATCGTTATTATACTTGCATCTATTGATTTCGGTAGTAATAAAATCCGCTTCTAAATACTCCCTACAGGTTTTCTTATACGTTTCTCTTACTTTATTGATGAACCAGTTTTCTTCGGATATTCCTCCACCGATGCATATCACTT
>DXDB01000191.1 GCA_019115705.1 Candidatus Tetragenococcus pullicola
GCTAAACAACTTGTGAAAGAAACAATTGATAATGACAGTGCTACACAAGAAGAGGTTGATGCAGCCAAAGAGGAAATGACAAAAGCAGAAGAAAGTCTAGTAGATATTTCTGAACTAAATCAACTGATTGCTGACAGTAAAGAAAAGGCAGAAAAAGAGTATACATCCAAATCTTGGAAAGCCTTTTTAGAAGCACTAGATAAAGCGAAATCTATGGTAGCAACAGAAGAGGCGACACAACAAGAAGTGAATGATGTTTACAACACTTTGGAGAAGGCTATTAAAGAATTAGAGAAGAAACAAGCTAAAGCTCCAACCAATCCAGGGAAGCCAAATAACTCAGGAAATAATAAAGGAAAAGGAAGACTTCCACAAACTGGTGAAAAAGACCATTCAATGGTTACGATTATTGGAGGGATTACGCTTTTATTAGTTGGTGTTTTGAGCTATATGAAGCACAAAGTAGCAAACAAAATGCAGGATTAATACTCCTAGTGTTAAAAAAATGTAGGTTTATGCAATGCACCACTACTCGTTAAGACTAAGTAGTGGTGCATTGCTATTTTTATAGGCAATTTAAAAAATGAAAGTGTAATTATACTGATTCATTGAACTTACCAGATCCTAACTTAGTCGCAAATATCAGGCTCTTAAAATTCTATTGATAAAATAAATTTTAGTTAAAAACTTCCAAGTATTGGTTTGAGAAACAGAAGTATTTGTCTAAGCGTTTAAAACTCTCTAATAAACAAAACCATAAAAAAAGCCATTCCATTTTGGAATGGCTTTTGATAGTTATCAGTAGGTTATCCTTTCACAGAACCAACCATGGCACCTTTAACAAAGTATTTTTGTACGAATGGATAAACAATCAACATTGGTAATGTCGCAATAATGATGACTGCCATTTTTACTGACTGTGCGGGTGGGACAACATCTACACTGGCAGAGTCGGCATTGATTCCGCTAGATACCAATACGATTTGACGAAGCAATACTTGAATCGGCCATTTTGCTGAATCATTGATATAAAGGATGGCTGATTGATAAGTATTCCAATAATTTACGGCGTAAAAGAGTGAAATTGTTGCAATAGATGGTAGTGACAATGGCAAAATGATTCTGAAAAAGACGCCCCAGTCAGAACAACCATCCATTTTAGCGGATTCTTCTAAGCTATCAGGAATTCCCTGGAAGAAGTTTCGCATGATAATCATGTTATAAGCACTAACAGCAGATGGTAGTATCAAAGACCAAAGTGAATCGATCAAGCCTAAGTTTTTAACAATTAAAAAGGTAGGAATCATTCCACCACTAAATAACATGGTAAAGACAACGAGAAAGTTAAAAAATGAACGACCATGTAAATACTTACGAGAAAGTGCGTAAGCCATAAAGGAAGTAAGAATCATACTCACGATAGTTCCTAAAATTGTTACAAAAATGGAAACACCAATACTTTTAAAAATAGTAGGTGTTGATAGGATGTAACGGTAAGCATCTAAAGTAAATGTCCTAGGAATAATGATAAATTTTCGTGTCGACATTTCTCCTGATGTGGCAAAAGAACTTCCTAGTACATTTAGAAATGGTAATAAACATAATAGGGTAAAGAATAATAAGAATGCGACAATAACTATTTTTACAACTTTTTCACTCGTGGATGTTTTAACACGGTTTTGTTTTGAAACGGATTGCATAATTTGTCCTCCTATAGATTATTTCTGGTTATTCCTAATGTAGCACGGTATAAGGATGACGTATATAATCATCCTTACATGTTCAAAGATTATCAAACTTCTAAAAAAGCTTGATATGAAAAGGTTTCCTAAGCTAATCATTGTGATTAGAAAGAAAAAACAAATGAGAAAAACTGTATTCGCTTACATAAAGAGAAAATGATTATATACGTAATTTGAAGAATAAGCTATGATGGATTTGTTAATAAAAAGACAAGAAAGGAAGGCTATACTTATATGGAATCAACACAACAAACGGCAATACCAAGATTAAGTGAAAAAGAAATTAAAGCAAAACAACGTAAGAAAAAATGGGATAAAATAAAAACAAATCATGCACTATATTTAATGTTACTACCGGGCATATTATATTTTATTGTATTTAAGTACTTACCAATGGGAGGATTGGTAATTGCCTTTCAAGATTATCAACCCTTTCTAGGTATTTTAGGAAGTCCATTTGTTGGGATGAAGCATTTTGTTCGTCTGTTTTCTGAAGATACGTTTTGGATGCTTTTGAAAAATACGTTAGCTATTTTCGGATTAGACATTGTTTTTGCTTTTCCTTTACCTATTATATTGGCTTTGATGATTAATGAAATAAAAAATGCGACCTTTAAAAAATCGATTCAAACCATTATATATCTCCCTCACTTTATGTCTTGGGTTATCGTTGTTTCGATTTTCTATGTGTTATTGACAACAGAAGGTGGCGTAATCAACAATATTATTCAAAGTTTTGGTGGACAAAAAATTGCTTTCCTAACCAACTCGCACTGGCTGAGGCCAATGTATATTATCCAAGAGATGTGGAAAGGTTCAGGCTGGGGCACAATTGTTTACCTAGCAGCAATTACCAATGTAGATGAACAATTATATGAAGCCGCTGAAATGGATGGCGCCGGTAAATTACGTAAAATGTGGCATGTCACTTTACCTTGTATTCGCCCTACTATTGTTACTTTGTTCATTCTTAAAATTGGAAATGTTTTAGAAATGGGATTTGAACATATGTTCTTATTGATGAATTCAATGAACAAAGAAGTGGCCCAAATTTTTGATACCTTTGTTTATACAGCAGGGATCAAAAATGGACAATTAAGTTATTCGACTGCAGTGGGAATGTTTAAAGGTGTTGTCGGTTTAATTTTAGTTGTTGCAGCGAATAAACTAGCTAAAAAAGTCGGCGAAGAAGGAATTTATTAAAAAGAGAGGCTGAGATAAAGATGACGATTGAAAAAATAAATCGTATGAATGATGTGTTAATTGGTATTTTAACAGTGGTCTACTTAAATCTATTATGGGTTGTTTTTACCGTTTTAGGACTAGGTATTTTTTCCATCGGACCATCCTCTTATGCCTTAATGAAATATTATGATCGTTGGTTTCGGTTGAAAGAAAAGCCAGCAATTACGAAAAGTTTTTGGAAGTACTTTAAGGAACGCTATCGTCAATCGCTAGTGATTAGTTGGATACAAATTGGTGCAATTGGAATTGTCATTGTCAATTTATTTACGACCAATCAATGGTATATAAAAACAGCTAATGCGTTCGCCTTAGTTTTACTAGTTTTTCTTTTTTCACATGTTTATACAATTATGGCCGCAACAACCTATCAGACCATTAAAGAAATTTTAAAAGGATCAGCAATGGTAGGCTTTGGATACTTACATTATTCAATCATCAGCTGGACCGTAATCATAGGAGCCTATTTATTAGCTTCTAAATATTCACCAGCATTACTTTTCATTGCAGGAATAGGGTTTGTAGGTGCTGTTTTAGGATTTGCTGGTAAATTGATTTTAACCGAATTTACACCTAAAAAAGACGACCTTTTTGAACAGGATACAATGAATCAATCACATTCTTTATAAAAAAGGAAATCAAATTTAGAAAGGGAATCACTTGAAATGAAACTTTCGCAAAGAGCTTTGGATACAATATTTGAACGTTATGATTTGTTGCCAAAAGAAAAAAGATATCACGGAAAATGGTCTTATGATATCGGTGTAGTTTTGATGGGCGTAAAAATTGCCTATGAACAAACGAAAGATCCCAAATATTTTGACTATATCAAAAATACCATGGATTTTTATATAACAGAAGATGGCTCTATTAAAGGTTATGAAAAAGACAAAATGAATATTGATTATGTCAACAATGGCAAATTATTATTTCTCTTATATAAAGAAACAGGTGAAGAAAAATATAAATTGGCAATGGATACCTTGTATGATCAATTGCAAAAAATGCCTCGTACTTCGGATGGTGGATTTTGGCATAAGAAAATTTACCCCAATCAAATGTGGTTAGATGGCTTATATATGGGATCCCCATTTTTAGCTGAATACTTGGTTACATTTAAAGAAGGAAAAGGACTAGAAGATGTTTTCAAGCAGTTTGACTTGTGTTATCACCATACTCTTGATGAAAAATCAGGACTTTTGTACCATGCTTGGGATGAAAAAAGAGAACAGTTTTGGGCTGATTCTAAAACAGGACATTCACCCAATTTCTGGGGACGAGCTATGGGATGGTATATGATGGCGTTAGTAGATACGATGACGATTGTTAAAGAGGTTAGAGACATTTC
>DXDB01000192.1 GCA_019115705.1 Candidatus Tetragenococcus pullicola
TCTGATAATTTTTCAGTAGCCGAGCCTTGTAATTCATAACCTGCCGCATTTTCTCCTAAGTTCACAACATAAAACTGAATAGTAGTCGCAGTTTCTCGGCGATACTTCTTCACTCCTTCTTCAAGGATCAAATACTTTCGATCGGCATCAAATGGGGCAATTTCACAGTCAATAAACTTTTTCCAGAATAAATCACCTTGAATCGTTTGGGACTGTCCGCCGATATAGATGACCTCCCCTTTATCAATTTTCTTTCTAGCGGCAATTGTCCGGTCATTGTGTGTAGTTGCTAGTTTTTCCCAACTTTCATCAACGGAAAAAGTCGTAATCAAATTGGCTAATTCGGTACTCACCCCTTGATAATTTGTTTGATAGTGTTGTCTTTGAACAGAAAATTGTTGCACGTGAGAAATCCCCAACCATTCTCCCAATCGATCTAAGCCATTAGTTTTTGGCCATGCCAACTCTTCGGTACGATCGCCTGTCATAGGACCTGCAATCAATTTGCCTCCAGTTGTAACAAACTTTTTAAATTTGGACAATAACGTCGGACTAACCCAACGAACATAAGGTACAACCAACACATCAAAATCAGCAAAAGAATTATTTTCTTGAATCAGTTCGACGTTGATACCAGCTTTTGTCAAAGCGGCATAGTAATCAGTGATCAGGCCACGATAATCGTAGCGGTTTCCTGAATCAATCGTATAAAACCGCTTGGAATTATCCGAATACATCAAACCGACATTGGCACTTTGGTAATTACTTTCTTCTAATAGTGGACTTATTTTTTTCAATAATTTTCCATTCGCCACAACATCTTCATAACCAACGTCAGGTTCTCCCCATGCCGTCACAACTGCACTATGCGGTTGTTCAACCCCAAAGCGATGGTTTCTAAAATGCCAATAATTAAAGGCACGCAGATTGCCGGCAAACCCAGCGAAAAATTCAGCGGTGATCCAACCATCTGGCGCCGCAGGAATATAATTTTCGATGTGCCCAGCATGGGACGTACTCGTTTCTAATAACAAAGCTTCATTATTGGTTGGTTTTACATTACGCCAACGATCGACATTCATCGTATAAGCTGGGTAGTTACTGGCTGCAGGGTAGGTGTCAAACCCTACGATATCCAAATCAGAAAACAGTTCTTCATTCATCAAATTAAAACCAAAACCAGAGTTATGGGTGATTGGTTTTGCCGTTTCCATGCGAACAAAATGGCACAAATCATGGGCAAATTCATTTAATGTTGCTACCGTGAATTTTCTAAAGGCATTCATTAAGGATGAATTATGCAAAAAAGGTGTTGCTGTTGGTAAAACGACATCTCCAAACGTTTCATAGCGTTCACTCCAGATATCAGTGCCCCATTGTTGATTTAACCAAGCAATGTCTTGATATTCTTCCTTTAAATACTGATGCCAACGTTTTTGACAGGTTTCACAATAGCAAAGATCCACATGACATTTAAATTCATTATCTAATTGGATAGCAACGACATTATCATATTTTTCCGCAATTTCAGCTACTTTTCGCGTCATTTGGTAGGCATGAGAACGAAAGTCTTCATTATTGGTACACACGTGTTGCCGTGAACCATGGGTCATGGTTGTTCCATCAACATTTTTAATGACCGCATGGGGATATTTTTTAGTAAACCAACGTGGCGGTGTCGGTGTTGGGATACATACACATACATCAATATGATGTTTTTGATAAACTTCGAGGGCATATTCAAAAACAGAAAGGTCATATCTTCCTTCTTCTGGTTCAATTGCTTCCCAGGCAAATTCACCAAAACGGGCAAAATTCATCCCAATTTTTTCCATATGGGCAACATCTTCTTCAAAAATAGCTTTGTCCCAGACTTCTGGATACATGCAAGCACCATAGTATGGCTTAGAAAAAACGGACTGCTTTTTGTGCTGACGAATTTTTTCTTGTAAGCGAATGGCTACATAGCGTGCCAATTGGTAAGCACCCACTTGGCTAAAATGCGTATTATCTTGACAACCAGTAGGGTAGTTTTCTGTTTCTTTCGGTGCGGACCACAAAAACAAGTCTTTGGATTTTTCAACACCATATTCTTGATAAAGATAATGAGAATAACGATTCAAATCAAAAATCGGAATTTCGACAACTTTTGCTAATCTTTTTAAACTGGCCACAAAAGGTGCCAATTGATTAGTTCCTTTTTCAAAAGCTTCCAATCGCCCTTCTGGTGGAGTACAAAGAATAGGGTCTCCCTTTTTTTCTCTGATTTGTTCAACCATTTTTTGTAGACGTTGATAATATTCATTGATTGAAAGCCCATTTTTAGGCTTTTGATCATTGGTTCCGAATTGAATTACAACCAAATCTCCTGGCAGAATTTCTTCTATTAGTGCAGAAAAACGGCCTTCTTCCATAAACGAACGTGTCGTACAACCTGCAAATGCATGATTAGAAACCTTAATTTCTTGTTTTTTTAAGATCTTTTCTAACTCTTCTCCCCACCCAGTTAGTGGTTTGAATTTTTTCTCATAACTTGCAACAGTCGAATCACCAGCTAATAAAACTTTCATTGGCTTTCTTCCTACCTTTCATAACGATCATTTTTGTTTTCTGTAACTTCCAGTGCCGATACATTTACGCTTTCAAAGCTCAAATTATTCACACCAGAAATTTTTCCAAATTCTTTAGCTTCAATTGAAACATTGCTAAAGGATATATTTTGTATCGGTCGTTGAGGGTTTCCTTCAATATAAAAAGCACGCGAAATCAGTTGTGGATAGGTTCTTTTAGCTATGACATTTTTGATTTCAATCTTAGAAACTTCCGTGATGCTTTCTTTTCCTGAAACATCATTCATAATTTTTTTCCAATGTTCAGCTACCGTTTCTTGATATGTTTCAGGTACTTTGGCATAACTATAATCCGCATACCAATTTGTTTGTAAGTTAAAAGGATGAAATACATCTTCCATCTCTAAATTTGAAACCTTGATATTTCGTATATAACCCCCGCGATTATTAGCTGTTTTAATACGAAAACCGATTCCCGTTTTTTTAAAGACAATATTTTGAATCGTAATGTCTGAGATGCCACCTGACGTCTCACTGCCAATCGTAACGCCTGAACCTTTCCCCAGTTCACAATCAGTGATTAAAATATCAGAACAAGTGGTTTGTTTTTGAAAAGCTTCTAATCCCCGTCCGGCTTTGACGCATATATTGTCATCATTACATTCTACAAAACAATGACTAACCGTGATATGATGACTGGAATCGATATCAATACCATCTGTGCTCGGTCCTGGCCCATTGATGACTGTGATGCCATCGACGACACAATGCTTACAATAGGAAAGTTGCGTATTCCAAAAACCAGATTGTTTACTCGTAATTTCTTTTACGGTCACATTTTCACTGTCATATAAACAGATATTTCGGGGACGCTTGCAATCATAATCTGCCGCCCAACGTAAGCCTTTATTGGCATATTCTTTCATCAGGCCACCTTGGCTATCTTTTCCCCAAAATTTTTCCCAAAAAATCTGTCCTTGTCCATCGATGGTTCCTTTTCCTTCAATCGTGACATTTTGAGCTTGGTAAACATTTAAAATCGCAGCTGGCCAGTTCATATCGATACCAGCAACTCGAGTCGAAATTATAGGATAATCACGAATGTCTTGACTTCCCAACAAAACAGCATCCTTGTCTAAAACAAAAGTCACTCCACTAGGGATAAATAAAGAACCTACCAAATAGCGGCCAGCTTTGATCGTTACTGTCCCTTTTTTCTTTCCTGCATCATCTAGTAATTTTTGGATTTCTTTGGTTACAAGCTTGCTTCCATCGTTAGTACTGATTTCTATCAAAAAATTCCCTCCATGGCTTTTAAGCACTACTTTTTCTGAATTGACCTGGTGTAACTCCAGTTATCTTTTTGAATAAGCGATTAAAGTAACTAGGATTATACCCTATGTTATCGGCGATTACATTGATTTTATCATCAGTTTCAAGTAACAGACGCTTTGCCTCAGCAATTCGTATATCCGTTAAATAATCAATAAAATTGATATTTTTTATTCGCTTGAATTCTTTACTCAAAAAGACCGGATCAATGTGAAATTCATCAGCAACTGTTTCTAATGATATTTGTTCATTTTGGAACTCTTTTTGAATATATAAGGCAATTTCTTGCATCAATTCATGCGTCGAGTCCGTAATTTTTTCTTGCCACAGCATCGAAATTGGCTTTAAAAATTCTTGGTACAAAAACTGACTGAGCCGCTTCGGACAAAGAATATGCTTCACTCGTTCTAATACGATGACTTTGTCCAAGTAATCAATACTTGACACACCGTTTTCATTCAACTGATAACTGACTGTATCGTACAAACGACCGATCGCATGATCAAAAGCAAACTGTCGTGAATCTTCTTTTAAAATTTCGACAATAAACTGATCCGTATTTTCTTGTAATTCATCCAATCGATAGTTTTTTAAAGCAGTTATAATCATACTTTCCAAATAGATTGGATAACGCGGTGCCAAAAAGTTCCCTTTTTCTTCCGTTTCTATCCATTGATTCTCTGCCGTTAGCGTTTGATAACAAATTCGCTGATTGGTTTTAGAAACCAACGTCGGCAAACATTTAAACTTGTTTTCTTCTTTTGACTCTACAACAGTCACGTACCGATTTAATACCTTATTTAGTTGTGCATATAAGGTTTGAACATATAGTGATTTTTTTTCACCCATCGCAAAGATCGTGATCGTCATTTCTTTTTCATACAACAATGCAATCTCTTCAAAGTGATTTTTACTGATTTCCAAAACAATATTTTCCAAAGCAAAATCCATAAAATCTTCGCCAAGTTTAGCTTTACGACCATCAATCACATCATTTAGTTGAATATAATAAATTTGATAGGAGCCTGCTTGCAAGGACCAATGATTTTTTTCTAATAATTCTACGAGTTCACTTTCTTGCATATACCCATAATACCCTTGGGAAAGACGCCTAAGAACCGATTGTTTTGTTGATTTTGTAGATTCCACTGCTATCTTTTGTAACTTTCCTTGCTCAATGTTCATTTCTTGCCATTTGTTCTTTAAAAAGTTCAAATCTTCTCGTTCGTTCCATTCTTGACCGAACATAGATGTCATGGTTTCTTCAAAGGGTTTGTACTGTTTTTTAGCAAAGTATTGGCTCAAAATAAACGTGATAATAAGAACAAAGATACTGATAAAGATCAGGGACCTCGAAAAATCTTTCACTGGTTCCGTGATCGTATTTAAAGGAACCATAGAATAAAAATGCCACGTTTGACTCAAGCGTTCAAAATCAACACGAGTGACACTGATATCATCGCCTTGGTAACGAATCACCTCATTGTCGTTATCCTGAGGTAAATCTTTTAAAATATCGATAGCTTGTGTGTCACCAATTAATGACCGATTTTCATCATCAAAAGCAATGGCGCTGTAACCACCAGGTGTTTTGGTATTATTAAAAAGATTCAGAAGCTTTTCTTCATCAATAACGGCAACCAAAAAAAGTTGGGGAGCTTCTTTTGTCAATGTATCAACATTTTGGGTGAAAATGAGACCTTGATCAGACATCTTCCATTGATATTGACGCTTATTGTCAATAGAAAAGTCATTATAAACTTTCCGTTCATTATCTGGAGAAATATAATATTTTCCACCACTTGCTAAACGAAAAACTTCTCCGTTAAAGTTATAAACTTGGACTGATTTGACATAAGTTTGACTATTATCCAAATAAAACAGATCCTGAGAGATACTCTTTATTTTTTGATAGTCGGTATCATCGGTTGTCAAGGCTTCTGGACCAATATTTTCTTGCAGGTAACGCCCCCAAACACTTAAACTAACTTCCATTTGTGATAACTGCTGATTAATATTTTCAACGACCGCGCGGACTTGTTTATCATGTTGTCGCTGGTAGGCATTCTGCACAGGACCCACTAATAAAAAGCGGACCAAAATAGAAGTCAATAAAAGTGGAATCATGATCCAGAGACTGGTCAAACGAATTTGGCGTTGGTAGCCTCCTTTACTAAAAAAAGCAGATACTTTTTTCATTTTTTACCTCATTTCTCACGATAGGGTATTGAGTCCAGGTTTTATTTCCATGACTTTTTCGTCTGATCGATACCAAATCACTAAATTACTCGGATTATAAGCTGTTTTTCCATCCATCGAAAATATAACGGAGTGAGCGGCTGTCATATATCGTTTAAATTCAATATTCGTACAATACCAAATATCATCTTTATTTGCGACCATTTCACAGAATTCTTCCATTAGTTCCCAATTGTCATCTCGATCAAATTCAAAACTGTGTCCCCATACATACATTAAATATAAGTATTGTTTTTTAAATAAAGAAACGAATTCTTTGCCATGTTCTAATAAACGTTGATTATGGTGACAAGTGGCTTGCCAATGCATCCAATCTTTAGGCAGGCCAAAGTTATGACTACTTCCGACCACACGACTGTATTCGATTCCAAGAGAAGGTAAAAGATCCATAATGTCTGGTGTGACAGAGCCATTAGGATAAGATAGCCCTTGCACTGGGTAGTTCACCAAAGATTCTAATTTCCGACGATCTTCCAATACTTCAAGTGCAACTTTGTCTAATGGGCACCGTTCAATCGTAGGATGGGTATAGGTGTGACTAGCCACTTCATGTCCTTGATAGAGTTCGTTTACTTCTCCGCTTGGAATCCGTTGACCGTCTTCTTTATCAGGCGTCAACCCACCATTTAGATGAAAAGTCCCCTTGATGCCATTCTTATTGAAAATTTCTACCAGTCGACGATCAAACGTTCTACCATCATCATAACTCATTGTTAACGCTTTAAACTTTCCGTTAGGATAACAGATATAATATTGTTCCATCAATAATTCCTCCTAATAAAAATAATTGCTCTCTTATTATTGTAAAACATTTTTATTCATTAGAAAATAGCAAAATCAGACTAAAAACTATCTATTTTCGACATTATTAGAAAACAAAGTGAAAAAATGGAAAAAGACGAGAATAAACTCGTCTTTTTTTATCCTTTGACAGACCCCACCATCATTCCTTTGGTAAAATGTTTTTGTAAAAACGGATAGAAAATCAAAATTGGTAAGGTAGCAACCACAATCACTGCAAATTTCATTCCTTGTTCTGGTGGTACATAGTTTGGATCCAAGGTTGTCTCCAAGCCATTCAAACCGGCTGAAGACATGGTGATTTGTCGTAATAATAGTTGAATAGGCCATTTACTTGAGTCATTAATATAAAGTAAAGGTGTCATAAAGTCATTCCATGTTCCTACCGCATAAAATAAAGTAAAGGTCGCAATAATCGGCTTCGATAACGGTAAAAATATTTTCCAAAGAATTCCGATTTCTGTACAGCCGTCCATTTTGGCTGATTCTTCCAATTCTACAGGCATGTCTTGGAAGGAGTTTTTGATGATCATAAAGTTAAAGGGACTAATTGCACCTGGTAGTATCATCGCCCAGTAGGAATCGATCAGTCCTAATCCTTTGATCACGAGAAAAGTTGGAATCATTCCTCCTGAAAATAACATACAAAAAATAACCATATTCAAAAACAAATTTCTTCCTTTTAAGTGACGGCGTGATAAAGGATAAGCAAAGGTAAAAGTAAAGAATAATTGAACGATCGTACTGGCAATCGTAATGCCTATCGTCACTAATAAACTACGTAAAAAAGCAGGTGTTGCAAAAATTGTTTTATAAGCTTCAAAAGAAATTTCTTTTGGCCACAAGAAAAATGGTCGTGTTGATAATTCATATTCTGAAGCAAAGGATCCAGCAATCACATAAATGAAAGGAACAATCATGACCAAAGCCATGGCGCCTAAAATGATTAAATTAACTACATCAAAAACGCGACCTGCTGGTGTATTAAATTTTTTATGATCCATTCTTATCCATCCTCTCTAATAAAGTCCACTTTCGCCAAATACCTTAGCTAATCTATTTGTCGAAAGCACCAAAATGATCCCTACTACTGATTTGAATAAACCAACAGCTGTTGAGAAGCTATAGGCACCATTTGTAATCCCCATCATATACACGTAAGTATCGAAAACATCGGCGACACTACGATTCAATTGATTGGTCATCAAGTAAATTTGATCAAAACCTGTATTTAATATTGAACCGACTTGCATAATCAACATTATGATAATAGTCGAACGAATAGCAGGTAAGGTAATATGCCAAACTCGAGCAAAACGTCCGGCACCATCCATGATGGCTGCTTCATATTGTTCTTGGTCAACACTTGACAAAGCGGCCAAATAAATAATGGTTCCCCAACCAGTTCCTTTCCAGACTGATTGTAAAATAATCATTGGTCGAAACCAAGCTGGATTACTTAAGAAATCTATTTTATTACCGGTTATCGCTTCAACTAAAGAAGTAATCGCTCCTCCATCAACACTGAACAGGATGAACCAAATACTTACAATGATGGTCCATGATAAAAAGTGAGGGACATAGATGAATGTTTGAACAACTTTCTGATAAATCTTTTGTCGTAATTCATTTAACATCAAAGCTACAATTATTGGGGCAGGAAAAGCAAATAAAATATTCAAAAAAGCAATCAACAGAGTGTTTTTCATAATCCTAAAAAAGTCGGGATTTGAGAAAAAATCGGTAAAATTAGAAGTCCCAACCCATTTACTACCCGTTATTCCCGCTGAAGGGACGTAATCTTGAAACGCAATTACGATACCAAACATAGGGGCAATCTTAAATATTAAAAAATAAAGTAAGCCTGGAATCAACAAGACATACAACCATTTATTTTTTTTAATGTATTTAAACACATCTTTTCTTTTATTTACTTTCTTTTTACCTTCCGATTTTGGTGCCACTTGTTCCATTCTTTTTCCTCCTCGTAAAAATTCGTAATTTTTAGCAGCCTCTTTTATAAACAATCGCCGATTAACTCTAAACAGCAAATGGCATTTAAACACCATTGTGAGACACAGTTGGTTGTGACCCACGTCAATTCTTGGACCTTTTTGTCGATTGTGACATCATGTACAGTCGAAGTATCTGGAAACGGAATATCTGGTGGGGTTTCTAACAAGAGCTCCCATGCTTTATCCGCCAATTTTTTTTCTTTTCTTTCCACTGCTCCATAAGCCATCATAAAAGTCGCAAACATCGGCCAAGCAAAGTGCCGATCATTTAAAATACCGTTTGATTGCTGTAGCTTTTCTTCATTTGTCAAGGCATAAAACCAGCCGTATTCAGCTAATAACTTAGAAAATGTCTCGTCTTCTAAATTCATTGCCAATTCCGTCCATACTTGCGGAGCCCCAAATGAAATGACCATGTGGTAAGCGCCAGCTGTTCCGGTTCCTTGATAGGTCAACTCTTTTGTTTGAGGATCAAATAACCATAACGGGCCTGAAAGTAAACCGTTTGGAGACTCTTTAATTCCCTTTAAGCCAGTTAAAATTTTATTTAGGTAGGTCTTATCTCCTGTTCTTTCCCATTGAGTAAACCAATTAGAGACGCAAGAAGACCAATCAGGGCCGGTGCGAATTGGAATTTTTTGATCAACTGGATCCATAAACTCACGCATAGGCGGTAATTCATTAAAGGCAAATTCTTCATTGTCTTTGACTTCTTCCATGATGTCGCCTATTCTTTCATCTGCGCTTAGATAGTAATAATAGCGATGTAGACCTGCCATGGAGATGCGTACTTCTTTGGCTTGGCAGCCCCAATGGATTACATTGTGTCTAGAACCTAGGCCTTTGTACTCGCCGGCATGATACTGATCAACTTCTGAGGTGTGACGTGTCATAGCTTCGGCTAAATAATAAATTTCAGAATCGCCGCTTCGTAAAAAGGACAACCATAACCAAATATTGGGAACTAATTCGGTGTTCTGCCAAGCATAGCCTCCCATATCGTAACGCCAAACATGTCGATAAGGATCATAGGTATGCATAAAATCACCATAATTCCAATACCCATACCACCCTCTGGTATCGACCTCTTGAAGATAAAAGTCTTGAATGCTTTCCATCATTTCTTCTATTTGTTGCTTTTTCTTAGAGGAACGATCGGGAAGACTAAAAATTCCAAAAACCTTACTATCATGATAATCTTTAGGTTCCATCACTAACTGGGCAGGTCGAACATTTTCTTGGGCAATGCGTAAAACTTCTTCATTGGTCATAGGATCTGTCGAAAAATCGATCCATAAGCGCGTGGTATTAGCAATTCCCACTGCAGTCGAACGAAATTCTTCCATTCCTTCATAAGCTGAGAGCATGTGATCACGTTCTGAATAGTGTGAAAAATCCATCTCTCCGGCTTCTTTTGACCAAAGCCAAGCCGTTACTTTTGTTTCTTGTTCATTTAAACCGCTTATTTCAATAGCAGAAGGGGCTTTTTGCCAAAACTTTTCCATACTGATGGCAGTACCGCCAGTCCGTCCACCTACATAAACTGTTCCCATCGATCGGGTGCCATCGCCGATTTTAAGTTGATAATAATCGCTTTTCGTTTGTTTATGCATTTCATAGAAACGATGGTTCGTTTGTCGCAACCAAAAATTGTTCCAAATAGCATTTTCTTTGGCATGACTTAGCATTTCTGAATCCGACTCAGTCATTTCTGTGATTTGCCCTAAGACTTGTTTCCCATATTGCTTATTATCTATGGCGTGACGCCGGGATAATAATAGTTGTGCCGGCTCAGTATAGGTACCCTCTTCACCAGCAAAGGTAACAAAGCGATTCCAAGGTTCTCCAACAATCGGGGTTTGATAAGAAAGTGCTAATCCATCAACGGCAGCGTCTTCAATGACAATCAAAGTATGAATAATTTCTATCTGAGACACGTCTTTATAAAAACGGAATCGCAAAATAAACTCTTGCATCAGACGATGGCCCTGATAAATACCTCCTGATACTTTCACCACCGCTTTTATCGGACCGTTTTCTTCCAATTCTACCTTTTCAACTTGACCTATTTGTTCCTCTCCTTGGTAATAAGCTTGGCACCGTAAGTTTTTAACTTTTGGTATATCATAGATGTTTAACCAATCTAAACAATTTTTTCCTTCCCCGTGCTTAGCAAAATAGGCTTCACTGATGCCATTGTTGACATAGATGCCATTAAACTTCTCAAGTGCTAAGGGTTGTTTTTCCTCTAGAATATTTTTTTCAAAAGTAAGTTCTTTATTTTGTGGAGTAAATACGCCACTATGTCCTGTCCATTTGATACTACCGTCTGGCCAATAAGCCATAATTTTACTTTGTAAGGGTTCAGATAATCGGTACTCACTTTTTTTAAATTCTTCTACCGATAAATCCCCTTTTTCCCAAGGGACTCCCCAATTGATTCCACGTTTTATTTTAGGTTGACTTTCCAACCACTTGATTGTCATTTTTCTAAAACTCCTTTAAGTGAATTCGTTTCAAGTGATGCCTCTTTTTGACTTTTTTGAACTTTTTCTTCATTTTGTTCAAAAAAGCGTAAGTAAAAGCCCATATTTAAGTACACCGCTAAACCAAAGATAAATAAAGTAACGCCAGGAAATAATTTGACCACATACAAGCACAATGCCAAACAACCCAAAGCAATCAGACAGCCAATTGGATTATAGGTAATAAAGCGAGAGGCCGAAATAACGTAGCGACTTGTTTTCACTTTATAAAACTCAACCATTGGAAAGAGGGTTAATACGGTCATTGTTCCAATCACAATACTAATCAATAAAACAATAGACAGTCCTCTACTTAAACTATCACCATGTTGTGTTAATAATACAATCATCGGTGCTACATAAAAGATTTCCAGTGGAAGAATTAATTGATTAGCTTGCCAGAAAATTTCTTTATAGTAGCTAAAAAATGTTTTGAAAAACGGTAAACTTTTCTGTTGGTGTCGTAATTTTGCCATGTGATGGCTAGCCTGCAAGCTAGGACCAATTCCCAAAATAACGAATCCTACAATTATCCCTACTACCAAGGCTAGATTTAGTTCCAGTATAAACGTGATTAGATCAGCAGCAGCATAGATTTTTTTCGTATTCGATTTCATTTAATCAATCCTCCTGCAATTCATAAACTTCTAAGTGAGAATATCTAGCTTTCATGGGGGCCATTTGGCGAAATCCAATATAGCCTTCGTCAAGCACGGGGCCTTCTTCTCCTTCATCTTGCCATTGAAAGATTTCTAAATCATTGATGGAAAAAGTGATCCTTCCTTGATATTTTTCAACCTTCATTTCATAAGATTTTTCGACATCTTCCACATTAGGCAAAGGATCAGCCCCTTGACTAACTAAGTGAAAACCATAACTCTTTCGCAAATTAGCCGTTTGGAAACAACGTTCGGTCGCATATTTTCTACGGTAATAAGATAAATGATAGGCGTTGATATCCCCGTGATGATATTGCGGATAATATCCGTTGCGTTTTTCTAAACTGTCATCAAAAATCGATTGGCCATTCCTGGCTTTTGCTGCAAAAAACAACATACACAGCCCCGGTTCACGCAAAGGTTCAAATTCCCAGTAAATACGAATATTTTCGGGAAATACTTTAGGAAGCCATAAAAGGAAATGAGCATAATCCCCCTTTTCTTCAGGATCACCATTTGAGAGAACCAAGCCGTCATTAAATTCAATTTTAGGATTTCCTTCTGCAATAAAGTCTTTTACATCGCTAGGCGTTCGTAAGGGATTTTCATAAATCTTTTTTTCTTTCATTTTCTTCTCCTTTCATCAATACATCATTTGATACATAATGTTTAATTTTTATGTAGATTTATTCGAAATCTCCACTAAAGGAGATCTCGAATAAACATTTTTTATTTAGTCGCTTCAGCGTGTAAGGTGTTCATTTCATCCATGATGTCGTTACCACCTTGTTTTTGCCATTGTTCAATTGCTACTTGCCATCCTTTTTCATCAATTTGACCAGCAATGTATTGAATTCTAGCATCCCCTATAATTTGATCTAATTGCACACCTTTTGTAACATAGGTATCTGCCACATACGCTGCTGCTGGATTAAAGACAGCACTCTCTTCATCAGAAGCCATCAAATCTAAGCGGCGTTGATACTCTGCTTCTTTTTCTGGAGTATCCTGTTTTGAAAGATAATACTGTAGGTCTGTCGTGACGTTTGTTGCCAATTGTGAGTAGCATCTTTGTAAGTTGGCTACTTGTTCAGCTTCATCGCTTTTTATTGCTTGTGCTTTATCATCAACAACTTCGAAGTTCTTTCCTTCAATCCCATTTCCTAAAAGAATTTGTGCTTCTTTATCATTTGTTTTATCAATAAAGTCTAAAACATCTTTTAATTCTTCTTCCGTTTTGACACTTTGTTTAGGAATCGCCAAGAAACTTGAATACCCATCTGTTGGCATGGCATTTAATTGACCATCTGCATTTTTCAGATTTCCTGTAAATTCAACAAAAGGTCCTTCTTCATCAGGATGTGATTGCGCATATTTCGAATTGATTGAAGCAGCCCGAGAATAAGTATCAATCACGATTCCACCTTTGCCGTTTAAAATAGGATCATCCCAATTATCAGCCGATAAGGTAGCATAGTCACTATTGATATAGCCTTTTTCAACCATATCCTTAACAAACTGAATGGACTCTAAATATTCTGGTTGCATAAAGGAAGGTTCCAATTTTCCATCAATTTCCTTCCAAGCATTACCAGCTCCAAACCAAACTGCTATGGCATCATAAGGACTACTACTATTAATACCGCCTGGCCAAGAAGGAATAACGACTCCTGTGGTATCATCTTTGCCATTTCCGTCAGGATCATTTTCCGTAAAGGCTTTGGCTAAGTCGTAAAGGTCTTGGGTTGTTTCTGGCATTTCTAGGTTTAACTCATCCAACCAATCTTTACGAACAAAAACAGCTGTACGCATAATATCTCGAGAACGATACACCCCATAAACTTTTCCATTAACAGAAGAGTTTTGTAAGACATCAGGATTTGCTTGAGACAAATTAGGATAATCTTTTAAATAATCGGTCAAATCCCAAAAAGCATCATTTTCAGCTGATTTAACGAAACTTCCTGTCTTACTTGCCACTAATATTTTAGGAATATCATCAGAGGCTAAGGTGATATTCATCTTGTCTGCATAATTGGTATTTGGTACCCAGTTGACTTTCATTTTATAACCAGTTGCTTCTTCTAAGGCGTCTTGTAATTCATTGTCTCCTGTTGGTGCAGTTGCTTCTAAAAAAGGAGACATGATTGTCATTGTCTTATCGTCTTCTTTGGAAGTTTTACTGTCCTCTGATTGACCATTGCTGTTTCCACAAGCAGCTAATAGTGTGGTTGCTAAAAAAGCGACACCAAGCGTTGAGATTTTTTTGTTCCTATACATGTTTGTTTCCTCCTAACAATACTTTTGAAAGCATTCTTATAAATCGCTTTCACATATCGTATCTTAAAACAGAAGGAAATTTCCGGCAATCGTACTTTTTTACTTTTTTTGTAAAAAGCTATGATACCAACCTTTTAACAAGGTGAGCGTTTCAAAAAAAGTCAATGTTGAAGAGAACAGGGAATTTTATCAACAAAAAAATTCGCATGTTCCAAGTTTTTTTAAAAGGATACCATGCGAAATAATTTTTACTCTTGTTAAAAGCCACAAAATTCATCCTCTAAAGATTTATCTTCTTTTGACAAAGGAGATAACCTAGGTAAAAATATCTTTTACCTAGGAAAGTGTTTTTTTCTGTTCAAAATCCCTTGTTCCATGGGAAAATATTTTTTTAACGATTCACGACTAGCTAGGTATTCCCTAGTTATTTTTTATTTATCCGCTTGGTAAAGTTCATTCATTTCTTCAACGATAGCGTCGCCACCTTGTTTTTGCCATTGATTGATGGCAGCTTCCCAACCTTTATCATCGATTTGACCAGCGATATATTGAATACGAGCATCCCCAATGATTTGGTCAAGTTGAACGCCCTTGGTAACATAAGTGTCAGCTACATAAGCAGCAGCTGGATTAAAGACAGCATTCTCTTCATCAGAAGCCATTAGTGCCAAGCGACGTTCGTATTCTGCTTCTTTTTCTGGTGTCTCTTGTTTATTTGGATAACTCAATGATTCAGTCGTCACATTCATGCCAATTTGAGCATAACATTTTTGTAGATTACTGATCTTCGTGGCTTCATCTCCTTCAAGCGCACTTGCCTTGCCATCCACAACTTCAAAGTTTTTGTCTTCAATTCCGTTATTCAACAAGATTTGTGCTTCTTTATCATTTAATTTATCCAAGAAAGTCAGCACTTCTTTTAAATCATCTTCTGTTTTAACACTTTGTTTCGGAATAGCTAAGAAACTAGAATAACCATCTGTTGGCATCGCGTATAAGTTGCCATCTTTATTTTTTAAATTCCCAGTAAACTCAACAAATGGCCCTTCTTCATCAGGGTGTGCTTGTTCATATTTGCCATTAACACTGCCTGATCTAGAATAAGTATCGATAACAATACCACCTTTGCCATTTAAGATTGGATCATCCCAATTATCTGCTGACAAGGTTGCATAGTCACTATTGATATACCCTTTTTCAACCATATCACGTGTAAATTGGATGGATTCCAAATACTCAGGTTGCATAAAGGAAGGTTCTAATTTTCCATCAACTTCTTTCCAAGCATTCCCTGCGCCAAACCAAATAGCCAAGGCGTCATAAGGACTACTACTATTGATAGCACCTGGCCAAGAAGGAATAACGACTCCTGTTGTATCGTCTTTACCATTGCCATCTGGATCATTTTCAGTAAATGCTTTCGCTAAATTATAAAGATCTTCTGTCGTTTCTGGCATCTCTAAATTCAAATTTTCTAACCAATCTTTTCTGACAAACACACAAGTCCGCATAATATCTCGCGAACGATAAACACCATAAACTCTTCCGTTAACCGATGAATTTTGTAAAACATCTGGATTTGCTTGGGATAAATTCGGATAGTCTTTTAAGTAATCGGTCAAATCCCAAAACGCATCATTTTCAGCAGATTTGATAAAACTTCCCGATTTACTAGCCACCATGACTTTGGGAATATCATCTGAAGCCAAAGTGATATTCATCTTGTCAGCGTAGTTCGTGTTAGGAACCCAGTTAACTTTCATTTTATAACCAGTATGTTCTTCTAATGCCTGTTGGAGCTCATTGTTGCCTGTTGGTGCAGTGGCTTCTAAAAACATGGTCATAATTGTCATGACATTGTCTTTTTCTTCAGAAGAATTTCCACTATTTCCTTCTGCCTTTTCTCCCCCACACGCTGATAACACTGTCGTTGCCAATAAAGTAAGCCCTACTGTTGAAACGATTTTTTTCATTCCCATTAAATGTTCCTCCTTGATAATTTCAATATGTAAATCGCTTTCACAAAACAATCATAGCTTTGAAACCGATTTCTATCAATTGCCTTTTTTTGCTTTTTTTATAAAAGCCTTTGTTTCAAAGCTTTTATCAGCTTTTAGGAAAAATATGTCAATGAATTTCTAATAAAAGTAAAGAAAAAGATAGCATCAAGCAGGAATTATGTTTCCTTTCAAAAGAAATATCAATGATGATTCTCTGTTGTAGAATTGGTTCCAAATGAAAAAATAAATTTTTTTGAACATCCATTGAGCATTCCTTAAGTAGCTTTCTTTGACTTCTCTAAAAAATAAGTTTACCTTTAACTTAACAACACTTACAAGGAGGAGACACAATGGCCGCTATCTTACTAACCGGTGCTTCAGGAAACATAGGAACAGTTCTCACAGCTTATTTAAAGAAAAAACACGACCTTACGCTAGTCGACATTGATTTTTCAGACTTCCCGGATTCACTCAAAGAAGGTACAACCATACGCGAGTTGGACTTGACCAATCCCGAAAACGTAAACGGTTTATTTTCAGGTATTGATTATGTCATCCATTTGGCCGGAGACCCTAGCCCAGATGCTAAGTTTTATGACTCTCTAATTGATTTAAATTATAAAGTCCCTCATAACATCTTTAGAGAAGTAGTCAAAGATAATAGTTCTGTCAAGCGAGTGATTTTTGCCAGTTCCGTGCATGCCATAGGAGGCTATCCTGACAACGTGCAAGTAAAAACCAGTGATTATCCTCGTCCACAAGACTTATATGGTGTCTCTAAAGTGTACATGGAAGCTTTAGCTAGCTACCACGCTTATCATTCTAATAAAGAATTCATCGGTATTCGCATTGGCGGTTTTGATAGCGATATACAAAGTGACAAAGTAGATGCTGATGGTTTAGCTACCCATTTATCTAAAAGAGATATGTGTCATTTAATCGATTGTTGTTTAAATGCCCAACTCCAAGAACCCTTCTTACTCGTAAATGGCGTCTCCAATAATCGCTTCCCACGAATGGATATCTCACAAGCGTATTTTGATATTGGCTATACTCCTCAAGATGATGCCTTCAAGCTATATGCTGATGGGAACTATGATTTTACTGAAGAAGAAGATGTAGAGATTGAAGATTAAGGAGAAGAAAAATCTAAAACAGCTCATCTATTGACCGGATTATTTCCTATGAAATCAGTATCTAAAAAAGAATTTCGTTCTTAAAATTTATCACACGAAAGACTGCCCCCATCGTCCATTCGATGAGGGCTATTTTTATTCATTAAAATAGACATTTTTCACTTGTTATCCTGTTTATTTTATTTTTTCTACTTCAACACACATTAACAAGAAGGCGCCCATGCCGTGTAAATCATTGACAGAGGTATCCCGTTCACAATAATGTTTATAATCACCAACCCCTGTCCCAACGCAGATAGAGCCAAGTTGTAGCTCTTCTTTTTCCCAAGTCAGACTGTTTATCACACCTCGATAGCCTTTTTTAGCTACTTGTAGATAGCTTTCATCAAGTAAGCCCTGAGAAACCGCGCGACAAAGAGCAGCAACAAAGAGACAACTACAGGAATTTTCTAGCCAATTTCCTGCTTGTCCTCCTTTGTCTACCACTTGGTACCAACGACCATCTTCTTTTGACTGGTAGCGACTAATGGCAACCAACAAGTCGACTACTGCCTTTTTAAGCTCTTTTACGTATGGATAATTTTTGGGTAAATAATTTAAATCATCTAATATGGCAATAGGTACCCAGCCTATGGAACGACCCCAAAACTCTGGAGATTGGCCGGTAACAGGATTCGCCCAAGGCATTTCTCGTTTTTCATCCCACGCATGATACCATAAATCAGTTTTAGGATCACGGGTATGTTCTTGCATCAATAATACTTGCTTTATTGTTAAATCCCATAAATCAGGTCGATCAAAAACAGCACCATATTCGACACAGAAAGGGCCAACCATGTACAGACCATCTAGCCACATTTGATAAGGATACCGTTGTTTGTGCCAGAAAGCTCCTTCTGTTGTTTTGGGAAATTCATCGATTTCTTTCACCAATTGATCTAGTAAGATCTTATACTTTTTCTCTTTTGTTTTTTCGTAAATAGGAAAAAGTAAAATACCTGGTTGGATATCATCTAGTTGTCCAGAATCTTGTTTGAGAAATTCTCCGTTTTCGGTTGTCACAGAATCGACCCAATCTTTTACATAAGCAAAGTATTCTTCCTTTTTTGTTAATTGATAGGTTTCATAAACACCAGATAAAAATACTCCTTGATGATAATGAAAACGTCCTTTAGGCGGTAAATCTTTTGCATCATATGTTTTTTGCATGGTTTTGATTGCTTTTTCGGCATACTCGATTGGTCGCATGATTAAACTCCTTTCATTTCTTTTCTTTAGTATAGCAAAGGGTTTCATAAAAAACTGTTTTTCTAATAAAGAAGTTAAAAAAACACAAAAACAGCCTAAAATTTTGAAGTTTAGTGCTGTTTTTGCAAGTTCTTTTATTTTTGTAAGCGAGCAGCCATATCCCAACTACCCATCAAATACATGGCCCCCATAGCACGGTCATACAAGCCATAGCCAGGTCGCGTATTGGTAGCATTTTCGCCAAATACGTGACGACCATGATCGGGGCGAAGATAACCATCAAACCCAATACTTTGTAATTTCGCCATGATGCCCGTAATATCGACCGTTCCATCTTGGCTTCGATGGGATACTTCGCTAAAGTCACCATTTGAATCTACACGAACATTTCTGACATGCATGAAATGAATTCTCTCTTGGTAGTTATCGATCATCTGAACCAAATCATTTTTTGGATCTGAGCCTAATGAACCGGTACAAAAAGTCAGCCCATTGTATTTACTTGGGTTAGCTTTTAATAATTTATCAATATTGGTTTTATTATTAACCAAGCGCGGTAAACCGAAAATTGAAAACGGTGGATCATCCGGATGAATGGCCATCTTGATATCATATTCTTCACAAGTAGGAATAATGGCATCCATAAAATATTTGAAATTATCACGTAACTTGTCATCAGTAAAACCTTCATATGCTTTAAATAGATCTTTGATTCGCGCCAAACGTTCTGGTTCCCAACCTGGTAAAGTCAACCCATGGCTTTCTTTGGCAACATTATCGACAAGCTCTTGTGGATCAGATCCTTGGATTTGGGCACGGTCAAAAAAGAGTGCGGTCGATCCATCGGCTAAAGGATGGAACATATCCGTACGAGTCCAATCAAAAATAGGCATAAAATTATAGCAAACGACTTTTACACCGTTTTTTGCTAAGTTACGTAAACACTCACAATAAATTTCAATATACTTATCGCGTGTTGGTAAACCCAATTTGATGTCTTCATGAACATTAACGCTTTCTACAATTGTTGCTTTTAACCCTTTACTTTCAATGTAGCTGATTTCATCCTTGATTTCAGCTTCTGTCCAAAGTTCTCCGGCCTGTTTTTCATGTAAGGCCCAGACGATTTCTTCCATCCCTGGTATTTGCTTGATATAGTCTAAAGAAATAGGATCATTGCCTCTTCCATACCAACGAAAAGATAATTTCATTTTATTTTCCTCCTGTCACTGTTTGATGAAGCGTTTGAGAAACAGCCCCTTTTTTACGACTTAATTGTTCAAAAAGAGCGATAATTTTATCAGAAAGTCCAACAGAAACCAAATCAACACCGAAAATATCGGATTTTCTTAAAAGTGATTCAAGTCTTGTGGCATCGATTTTATCTCCTAAAGAAAAATCAACAAAATATTTTTGTAATTCTGGTAAAAGCGGGTCCGGACTAATTTCAAAAAGATTCCCTTTATCGTCAATCCCTGTTAAATAACGCAACCAACCGGCAATAATTAATGGAATCATCTCCAAATCAGAAACTTCCAAATCATTTTTATTCACGTAGGATTTGATGGTTTCTCCAAAACGAACCGATAGTTTTTGGGAAGTATCGGTTGCAATCCGTTGTGGTGTATCTGGCATAAATGGATTAGGCAAACGAACCTCAATAACTTCATCGATGAATTGTTTAGGCTCAATAATTTTAGGATCTGTTACTACTGCTAAGCCTTCATCATACCCTAATTTTTTAATGAGCGTCACCAAATCGTCATCCTTCATTTCTTCGTGAATTGAAGAATAACCGAATAAACAGCCAAAAATAGCCAAGGCTGTATGTAGAGGATTCAAGCAAGTCGTTACTTTCATAGTTTCCACTTGATTGACTGTTTTTCGATCAGTAAATAAGATACCCGTTTCTTCCAGTGGTGGATGACCATTGGGAAAACTGTCTTCAATAATCAAATATTGCGTTTCTTCCCCATTGACATAAGGTGCCACATAGCTATGATTTGTGGTTTGCATCGGTTGCATGTCTTCCAGGCCATCTTCTACCAACATTTTTTCAACAGATGTGTCAGGTCTTGGCGTGATTTTATCAATCATCGTCCAAGGAAAGGTGACTTTATCAGAGTTCATATAGGTAATAAATTCTGGAGAAACAAGCTTCCGTTGATCCCATTCTGTTACAAATCGTAAGACCGACTCTGCTAATTTTTCTCCGTTGTGGGCCATATTGTCCATACTTACCAACGCTAATGGTAGTTGTCCGGCTTTAAATCGCTCATAAACCAAAGCCACTAATTTACCAATATAGCTGACTGGTTTTTCCGGTCCATTTTCAAAATCACTAAAAACGGCTTCTGAAATTTCATTGTTACGGTCGGTCAAACTATAACCTTTTTCAGTAATCGTCAAACTAACCATCTGTAAAGAAGGCGCACGAAAGACCGTTTTTAAACGCTCAAAATCAGCAGAGCCCCCATCCATTTTTAAATAATCAGCAACGCTTGCGACAATTTCTTTATCGACGGTACCATTTTCTTTAAGGGTCACGTTAACAAAAAGATTCTCATATTTTTTTAGACAATCCACGATTTCTAAATCAAATCCCTCAGCAACCAAAATACCTTTATCAACTTTTTTTTCATTTAAAAGCTGTTGCATGTTGGAAGCTAAAAAAGCGCGAAAAATATTACCAGCACCCAAATGCAACCAAGTTGGTGCTTTTACCGTTTCTTCTTTCATTTCATCTACATTATAGGTGGGTAATACATACCCCTTATCCTTTAGAGAAGAATCGTTTAAACATTGTTGTGTTAATTTCATTTTGTGCTCCTTCCATTTGTTTTAAAACAAAAGAGTTTTACCGAATACTTGCAAACTGATATATTAGTATATTACAATAGAAAAAGAAGTTTGGCAACCGTTTTCTAAACGAACTTGTCAAAATTTAAATTTCAACTTATACTGGATAAAAAGAAAAAACTGAAAGGAGTCTTATTGTGACAGTCGCTAATAATCAAACACGCGCTTATTCAAAAATTAAAGAATTGATTCTAAAAGATTCCTTACGCCCTGGACAAAAAATATCGAAAAATCTTCTTGTAAAAGAAACAGGCATCGGTGATACACCCGTTAGAGAAGCCATGTTACGATTGCAAAGAGAAGGATTGCTTAAAGTGATTCCGCAAAGTGGTACCTACATTTCAAAAATTAATCTGAAAGAAGTTTATCAAGCGCGCTTTGTCCGCGAAACAATCGAAAAAGAAATCCTTGCAGATATTTGTCAAACCATTTCATCCCAAGAACTTGCAGAACTAGAGAGCAAATTGAAAATTCAACGGATTTATTTTGAAGCAAAAGACACCCAACGCTATTTTCAACTCGATGAAGAATTCCATTACTTTTTTTATGAAATTGCTGAAAAAAAATTCGTCTGGCATTGGCTACAAGAAATAAATACAGCTCTCAACCGTTATCGCTTCCTACGTTTAAAAGTAAAAGATCTCAGTTGGGAAAACATCCTGACCGAGCATGAAACAATCTTGCAATTAATCAAAGATAAAGAGATTGAACTTTTAAAATCCGCCATCAGTTCTCATCTGAACAAAGTTGACGAAGACTCAGAAATCGTAATAAAAAAATTCCCTGATTATTTTATCAATTAGAACGATACCCATGCAAAAAGGTGAATCCTTTCTATCAAAAGCACTTCACCTTTTTATTTTCTATCAATTTGAATTTCTTGGCTAACAAAAGAAAATGCCTAGCTTAGAAACAGGCATCATTGCTTTTTTTAGTTAACTCTTCAAAATATAGCTGACTATCTAAAGGTAGATCGACCCCTTTGTCCAACCAAGAAGACAAATATGTGGCATTAATGATTGACAAAGATTTGATACCTTCTGTAGCTGGTGCTAGCAACGGCTCATCAAAAAGAATCGCTTGAACAAAATTTTCAAGAACTTTTTGATGTTGCTGATCTTTTTCATTAATAAGATCTATTGGTACTTCTTCATAACTGGGTGTATCTTTTGAATGAGGCCAGAAAGTCTCATCTTGTATCATTTTCCAGAGATGCAATTGCTCGTTTTCGATGACAAGTTTCCCTGTTGAACCAACGATTTCGAAACGATTGGTTCCCATAGCTTCTGTTGTTGCTGCTGTGAAAAAACCTGTTGCACCATTCTTGTATTCTGCATAAATCGTGCCTTCTGTTTCTACTTCTATGTTTCGCAACTTATTAGGATAAATGTGTCCATAAATTCGTTGTGGCATACCACAAATCCATTGCCAAAGATCTAGTTGGTGAACAGCCTGATTTAACAACACACCACCGCCGTCTTCTTTCCAAGACCCACGCCAGGAAACCGCATCATAATATTCTTGCGATCGGTACCAATTTGTGCTAATCCAATTGCTTCGTCGAATTTCTCCAAGTGCTCCTTGGTCCACTAGTTCTTTTGCTTTTATATAAATTGGTTGTGTGCGTTGGTTAAATACAATAGCACAAGATAATGCTGGATGTTCTTTGATTTTTTCATCTAATGTCACTACATTTTTTGTATAAACACCGATTGGCTTTTCACACAAAAAGTGTTTATTGGCATTAATCGCTTCTTGTGCAAGTTGAGGATGCGAATAATGTGGCGTGGTAATCAAAACGGCATCGACTGTGGAATCGAGAAATAGTTTTTCCTCCTCTTCATAATAACGAAGACTTTCTCCATGCTTTTTTCTCATTTTTTCTAATTTTTGCGGGGTACTACTACAAATAGCCACCAACTGTGCTTGTTCAATTTTTTGTTGCACTAACATTTCTGCATATTTTTGCCCCATTGTCCCAAGTCCAATAATGCCCAGTCTTACTTTGTTCATAGCAATCTTTCCTTTCTTGTCCTTATTATACTTTGGTCTAAGTAGGAAACTTTCTTGCTTCACTCATTAAAATCTGCTAATGTGAATTTATCAATTCTCTGGAAAGGATTTCCAAAAATGCCAACTTATCCTCTCGATCGGATCCATATCGACCATGTTTTTAGAAACCATCCTTATAAAATGCGTGAAGCACACCAACATGCTCGCTATGAAATCTATTATTTAGCAGATATCAAAGGAAGCGGGCAAGTGACGATTGCTGATCAAACGTACCCACTTACAAAAAATTGTCTGGTCTTAATTGATCAACACACACCTCATCGAAATGATTTGAGCCAAGCTGATTTTCATGAACGCTATCTCTTAGAATTGGATCCTACTATTTTTGATACGGATAGTGATAAATTGGTCCATGTACCAATTAGTCTATTTTTTCAACAAAATACCGGTGTGTACCAACTCGATCTGAGTACCTTACGACAAATAAAACAAGTCCTCCTTTCTATCTATGATGAATCTTTATTCAATGAAATTTATTTTGAAGATTTAGTACGTTTACGGGTATTGGAAATCGTCTTACTATTAAATCGTTTCTTTGAAAATCAAACCTTAACCAGTGGGAAATTTTCAGTGGCACAAAAACAAACGATTGAGCCTGTCGTAAAATATATTAATGAACATTTTAGTGAAGATCTTTCTTTGACACAGTTAGCGGAACAATTTTATTTAAGCAAAGCCTATTTAGCTAGAGCTTTTAAAGGAGGGACGGGTAAAACCCTACATGCCTACTTAAACGATTGTCGTTTGAAGCATGCTCAACGGCTTCTACTTCTTTACCCTAGTTATTCCATCGATGAAGTGGCTGAACTTTGTGGTTTCAATAGTACGTCTTATTTTACCAAGCAATTTCGCTTGCACACCAGTCTGACACCTAGTCAGTTTCGCAAAGCTTATTGATTTAAAAGTATGCATGTCCATTCATATTTTAGTTCCTTTGTTACAATTCACAGCTAAATTTGTCGAAAAATGCTGCACTAGGCCAATGAGTGAAATTATGCTTTTAAGAAATCAAAGAATGCAATTTTTTTAATGGCCCTATAAACTTAGGTTAAATCTAGCCTAATGTAGAGATAAACTCATGTTGTCGCCGTGTTAAGAATTCAATGTGAATAACTCTCAGTGACCACTTTAATGATTACTGAGAGTTTGAAGCTTGAAAGCCGTGAGTAGGCTCACGGTGGTTCCCGGCTGACTTTAAGCAAGCCTATCTCGTAGTGGCGCGACTGATTGAACCAGGAATTGTAACGTTTCTTTATCTATGCCAGCAAATCTTTTGCATTGCCAGAAAATATACTTCTTTAACGGATTAAAAAAGTAAGCAGTTGTGTAAACTACTTACTTTTTTATTTATAGATCAATCAAATCAGAGATAGTGACAGTTTGTCCGGAAGCAATCGAATGGTTGGCAGCAATTCCTGTCATAATCGACATCACACCGTCAACGTGAGAAGCTGCGCGCTGAAATTCGTCTTCTACTGGAACCCCAAATAAATCATTTAACAAAACAGGATCTCCTCCACCATGGCCGCCTTCTGACTCTTCTATAGCGACTTCATAAGGTTTACCAAACATTGGAAAAACAGTAATGGTCTTACCTGTCAATGCCCCCTCATCGCCACGATCACCACCTGCATTAATATAGGATTGTTCGATTACTTTCATTTCGATACGACCTTTACTGCCGTTAATCACCACATTAAATCCTTCCCAAGGCATATAGGCATTCAATGAATAGGTCATAATAGCTCCATTATGGTAATGAACGAGTGCGCCCATCGTATCTTCTATGGAGATTTCATCGGAAAAGACATTGCGATCACGAATATAGCCACTGTCTGCTTCAGCATCTAAGTATAAAGCTTTTAATTTCTCATTTTCTTCTAGATCAATGGCAAAAGGATCATTTTCTATATTCGGATCTCCATGATAACGATAGCTGAAATGATCGACGCCACGTTTTTCTGCATTTTTCATCCCATAAAAATTTAAATCTCCTAATGCCGTTACTGTTTCCGGATACGTATGCAACCAAAAATTCACCAAATCAAAGTGATGGGTCGACTTATGCACCAAAAGCCCGCCACTATTTTGCTTATTTCTGTGCCAGCGACGGAAATAATCTGCACCATGTTGGGTATTTAATAGCCATTCAAAGTGTACTGAAAAGACATCACCCACCACACCGTCACGGATTAATTCACGCATTTTGGTATTATGTGGGGCATAACGATAGTTAAAGGTGACTCGCAAATTCCGTCCTGTCCTTTTTTGACAATCAATGATGGCTTGGGCTTTTTTCTCATCAATTGTCATCGGTTTTTCAGTGATCACATCGTAGCCTTTTTCCATCGCACGGATGATGTATTGATGATGAATACGATCCACCGTTGTCACAATGACAACATCAGGTTTCGTTTCATCAAGCATTTTGTCAAAGTCAGTATAAAAATAAGTAGGAACTTTAACATGGCCATATTGTTCTGAAATCACTTGATTGGCATAATCCATTCGAGTTTGTGAGATATCACAAAACCCCACCAATTCACTGGTCTCTTTATAAGTACTGGCAATTGCTTCATAATAAAACCCAGCTCTGCCACCAGTACCTACTTGTGCATATTTCTTTTTCATCGTTTCTTTTCTTCCTTTCCAAAGGGTATTTTCTATAGCATAACAGCTAGATTTAGAAAAGAAAGGGGTTTTATGAGAGTCGAAACTATAGCGTTACAACTCAAACTTTTTTGTAACTATAGTGACCTTACCGCTCCTGTGTATTTATCCAGCGGGCCGAATCTAACATGGCTTCCAATTGATCAGCTGCTCCAAAATGTTCAATTGTGAGCCAGTCAGTATAACCAATAGAATCTAATTTTTTCAACAACTTTTCCATTTGGATGACCCCAGCACCGACTGAAGTAGCATACATCATTTTGCCATCTAACGTTTTTTTGCTATCAGCCTGTGCCATTTTTATTAACGCGCGATCTTTGGCATGAAAATGAATGATTTTTTCTTGTAAGGCATCAAAGGCAGCTAGTTCATCCTCTCCGCTAAAAAGAAAATTTCCACTATCAAAGGTGTAATACAGATTTTTGATTCGATCACCAAACCACCGCATGCATTTAGAATCCATAACAACACTGGTCGCTGAGTCATAATCTTCTATTGAGACCTTGATCCCTTTTTTGTCGGCATAGTCAACCAATTCATTTAAAGCTACTTCACAGTTTTCACGAGCTTTTTCTAAAGAAATCTGTTCACTAAAAAAACCAGGAACAGGCATGATTTTTTTTACGCCGAGTTGCTCTGCTACATCGACTAACTGAAGATCGGCCTGGCCTGTTTTTTCAAAATGATACGTTCCACAAATTGAGCTAATTTGCATATCTGTTGCTTTTAATTCCTCTTTCAACTGAGAAACATCGGTGATATCAACAATATCCATTTCTAAACCCGTGATTCCAGCTTCATGGATTAGGGTCAGTATTTCTTGACGCGATTTTCCTGTCTGTTGACAAGCTTCATTGACATGGGCATTAAAAACTGCTAATTTCATTTCTTCTCCCTCTTTCATTTTTATTGATTAGTGGCTAGTATTTCTGAAAGAAACGTTAACGCCAGTCCTTGGCCCCAGCCTTGTAACCAATCTTTAGAAATTTCACGGTACCCTTGTCGATCACGCATGATGGCAGTCCCAGCTGAAACATTTAAGACCCGACCATCGTTTGTAATATTGTCTAAAATACCCGTCAATGCTTTTTGAACGTATTTTTGATGCAAAGGATTATTATTTACCACCATGGCAGCGGCGATTCCACAACTAGCCGAGATTTCCTCATAGGAATCCGGATCATCTAAAATCGTGTGCCACAGCCCTCTATCTGTTTGTAAAAACTTCAAAGCTGCCAATTGTTCCGAAAGGGATCCTTGGACATCCATGAATGGTGGATATAAATATGCCTGTGGTAAATGAGCGCCCACTTCCGCCATTGTATAAGCGGCCCAAGCATTGGCTCTTGCCCAATAAAAACCAGATAAATGATCCTCTGTCAAATGGGCGTAGCCATGATAAAATAGACCACTTTTCCGATCTTGCAAATAATGAATATGCCAATAATATTGATTCAGAGCATCATTGATCAAGGATTCATTTTCAGTAAACACGCCCACCCGTAACATAAAAAAAGCAGCCATAAATAAGGTGTCCGCCCAAGCTTGCTCAGGAAAATCATCAGCCGCAGAAACGGTGTGTTGTAAGACGCCTTTTCCAAAGCGTGGTGCGTCCTCTTGCAAATAATGAATCTGTTTTTCGATCAATTGCCAATAGTTCTCATCATTGGTCTCTTGGTATAACGTCAATAAACAATGCCCCATCGCACAACGATTGACCGTAATTGTCTCAGGTACACCCAACTCGATCCATTCATCGATTCGAGCTCGTAAACTTTCCAAATAGGCCGGGTTGCCCGTTTCTTTATACGCACGACAAATACCATAATAGGCAACACCTGTACTCCAATCCCAGGTTAAATCCATTTGCATCGTTTTCTCAACGATTGCATCTAACAAAGGTTCAATTGTTTGTTTTTCCGCCTTTACCTTCATTTTCTACTCCTTCACTTATTTTTCTCAAATTACGTTAAATTCTTTTAAGGCATGATAAATGCCATTTGTTTCATTATCAAAGGTTACAAAATCTGCTGCTGCTTTTACTTCCGCTGTTGCATTGCCCATTGCAATTTTATGTTTCACCACTTCAAACATACTTAAATCATTGTTTCCATCACCAAAAGCAAAAGTTTGCTCCGAATCAGATAAACCCAATTTTTCGATCACTTCTAAAATACCTCTTTTTTTCGATCGATGTTGGTTAACAATCGCTAGAGAGTAAGGACTGTCGCGATAAAAAGTCAGCTGATTCCCAAATCTTTCTCTCAACACCAAATCATCTTCTAATCGTTCAGTAAATAGATACAGCATATAGGTTGTTTCATGCTGAGAAAAAGTTGGATCAATTTTAGGAAAAGGCGCATTATCCAGCTGATATAATTTTTTAGCCGCTTGATTTTCAAAATTGATAACGTAAGTGTTTGGCGTGTAGCAAGATACTGGTGCGCCCAAACTTAATCCAACTGTCAAAACGTCTCTTACAAGATCTCGATCAATTGAATGAGCAGAGGCAACTTTACCATCAATTACCACATATTGGCCATTTAAACTAATATAAGAGTTAATAGATGTTTCTTGCATGATTTTTTCTATTTCAAATGGCGCCCTGCCGCTTGCAATCACGCTCAAATAATTATTTTTCTCTAATTGTTCAAGAACTCTTTTGTTATCCAAACTGATTTGAGATTGGTTATTTAATAATGTCCCATCTAAATCAAAAAAACATACCCCTTGATAGTTAGTCACTCAATCGCCTCCATTTTTATTTCTTAGCTCTAGTGTATCAAAATAAACGATTTCAGTATAGGAGAGATCGACATTTTGGGACATTTCATTGACTGCTTGGCCAAGTCATTTTTTCTTCTTTATTAAAAAAATCGCTACTGGTGAAAAATTCCACTCGTAGCGATTTTTTTATTTTTTATTCAACAACGAGTAAGCTCGTTGAATTTCCGTCTTTATAAGCTTGCAAACGTTCTTCTGTCACATCTTTAAAGCCAGCATCTTCATATTTCTTCGTGTATTCTTCATACAATTTATCAAAATCAGCGGGTTTAGCCATTACTAATTTATCACGTAGCTCTTTATAAGTTTCTGTCAATGTTCCAGTATTTTCTGTTTCTGCTTCGATTGGAACAGTGAAAGCTGGGAAGTTAACAGCATATCCTTCTTTAGCCAATTCTTCTTTACGATTCGTATTTGCTAAAATTTCATCGTTAAAGCTTTGTGGTAATCCTTTTGGCGCAATAGCATCGATTTGATCTTCTAACTCACCAACTACTCGCGAAGCTGTTACAGCACACCAATAGTCAGTATTATTATTATACCCTTGTTTCTTATCACCATCATAGTCTACATCACTTTCTGGTAACCCAGTTTCTTCATTGATGGTATAGTTTTCGCCTTCAACGCCCCATTGCATGGTCTTCAAGTTTTCTTCATCAGCCATCCAATCTAAATATTTCCAAGCGGCTTGAACTTCTTCATCAGAAGCTGTAGAAGCAAAGCCAACAATCATTCCATAAGGGTTATCAGCCATGTAAGTAGCCGATGTTCCAGCCTTTTCATCATTTTCTGCTGGTGGCACGATACCTAGTTCAGCGTCAGGATTGTTTTCATAAAAAGTCTTCAACCAATCCATGGTATTTGAAATATAGCCGCCAAAAACAAAAGATTCGCCATTAGCAAATTTAGCTTGTGCAGAAGCTTCATCTGTCAAATAATATTCTGGATCTAATAGACCTAAGTCATATTTTTCATTTTCACGTTTCAATAATTCTTCTGATGGTTCAAATCCTAGGGCAGGAATCACTGCAGAAACGTAAGACGCCCAATTTTCTTCATCGATTGGATGATCCATAAAGATCCAAGGAATATCAGCGCCTTGTCCAGGAATCATTTGGCCACCTGCAGGATGTTCTGCCAAACCTTTATCTTGGATTTTGATCATAGCATCTTTCCAACCTTCATAATCGTTGGGATACTCATCGACGCCAACTTCTTCTAACCAATCTTTACGATAGAATTGTTGGAAATTAAAGCCATTGGACCAATTTGGACGATTTCCTAAGACAAAATAAGTCTCATCGTTCATCTTCGTATAATCCATTTGTCCTTCTGCTTCCATTTGGGCATAATAGTTTGGTGCCGCTTCTTTAAAGTCATCCATATCAAAGGTTGCTAAATACCCTTCATTAGCCCATTGTGAAACTTTTGGATAATCATA
Source organism: Candidatus Tetragenococcus pullicola (assembly GCA_019115705.1). Taxonomy (GTDB): domain Bacteria; phylum Bacillota; class Bacilli; order Lactobacillales; family Enterococcaceae; genus Tetragenococcus; species Tetragenococcus pullicola. The sequence continues at coordinate 30,653 of DXDB01000192.1, forward strand.
TTCCATTAAAATCGTTGGTAAATCTTTTGAAGAAGCTAAAAGTGAATAATCTGTCATCACGTCTTGTCGATTGATTGCCACATATTCGACAGTGATATCATTAGGATCTCCAAAGTTTTCTTGTACGTATTTCGTCCAATAGTTATCGGTAACATTAGGAACGCCTTCCACTCCACGGTCATAAACAGGAACCTTTAGTGTGACTTTATCTCCAGATTTTCCAGATTCTTTTTTTCCACCACCACTATCACTTGTACCATCACCACTACCACATGCAGCAAGTGTTGCGACAAGAGCAGTACTTAATAAAGCAGTCGATAATACCTTTTGCCATTTCTTCTTCATGATCAAATTTCCTCCTAGTTTAGCCATCTCTTGATAGCTTTTTTTATTTATACCCAGTTATTCTGGTTTATTACCCTTTGACAGCCCCAATCATCGCCCCTTTAACAAAATACTTTTGTAAAAACGGATAAACGATAATAATCGGGATCGTTACAAACATGACAGCTGCTGCTTGTAGTACTTCAGGTGTACTTTGAACGGCTGCTGCTTCAGATAAGGTCGTGGTTTGTGCTTCAGTTGCTGAAGCTACCATTTGGTACAATTTGTATTGCACCATTTTTAAATTTTCAGCTCGAATAAAGTACATATTATCAGCATAAGAATTCCAACGACCGACAGCGTAAAACAATGATAAAGTTGCCATAATTGGCTTAGACAACGGTAAGACGATCCGAACTAAAATTTGAAAATTAGAAGCACCATCTAAAATGGCGGATTCTTCTAAACTATCCGGAATATTGGCTTGAAAATAAGTCTTCATAATCAACATATTATAAGCGGAATAAATCAAGGGTAAAATCAATACCCAGACCGTATTTAAAATCCCCAAATCTTGATACAATAAATATTGAGGGATGATTCCAGCAGAAAAATACATCGGAAACATAAAGAAGAAGGTAAAGAACTTTCTTCCTTTTAAGCGCTTTTTAGATAATGGATAGGCCGTACAGATACAGACTACCATTCCCAGTGCCGTAAAGACCACTGTAACGATGACACTGTAAAGAATCGAATAGATCATCGAACCATCTTTAATGATGGAAACATAAGCATCAAAATTGATTCCTTTTGGCCAAAGATAAACGCTTCTGGCCAACACTGCGGTATTTGATGAAACAGATTTCGCGGCGATATGAATAAATGGTAAAATACAAGTCAGACAAAGCAAGAAAAGGACAACGGCCATGACAATGTCAGTGATGCCAACTTTTTCTAAAGCATTGGTACCTTGATGCTTATTCTTTTTCTTTTTCGAAGTTGCTTCCATTATAATAGTCCATCCTCTCCTAGTTTTTTCGCAATTTTGTCAGAAAGCAGTACCAAGATCAGGCCAATCAAGGATTGGAAAAGACCAACGGCTGTCGCTTCACTGAACTTTCCGTTGCCTAACCCTTTTTCGAAAATATAATTAGCCAATTGGTATTGGTAATCTCGGACTTGAGTATTTCCCAGGGCTACTAATCGTTCTAAATTGCTTCCCATAACCCGTCCCAGGTTCATGATCATCAAAGTAACAATCGTGCCACGAATACCCGGTAAGGTGATATGCCAAATTCTCTTCCAACGGTTGGCGCCATCAATCATTGCGGCTTCATAAAGTTCTGAGTTGATACTTGTCATCGATGCTAGATAAATAATCGTTCCCCAACCCATCGATTGCCAAATACCAATTAATAGGTAGGTAATCGCCCAATGCGTCGGTTCATTTAAGAAGGGGATTCCTTTTTCAATCCAACCCATATTTTTTAAAACAACATTGATTAAACCAGAACTCGGTTTAAATAAAAGGTAGGCCACGCTTCCGACAACTGCCCATGAAAGAAAATGGGGAAGATAAAGGACCGTTTGACTGACTTTTTTAAAACGTTTTAGACGAATTTCATTAATCATAAGCGCTAAAATGATTGGTACAGCAAAGCCTGTCACCAAATCAAGAATATTGAAAACAATCGAATTTCGTAAGGCCCGCGTAAAATCGGCATCATTAAATATTTTTCTGAAGTTTTCTAAGCCGACCCACTCGCTGCCTTCAAACCCTAAAATAGGTTTGTAATTCATAAAGGCCATTCGTAACCCTGGATAACTTGCATAGTTAAAGACAATGACAACAATCATAGGAAGTAACATTAATAGATATAATTGCCAATCTCTTTTAAAGGCTGTCGACCAAGAAACATCAGCTCCCAATCCAACAGAACCACTCTTTTTTCTTTTTTTTGCCACAATTTCCACTCCTTTTAATCAAAAATAACCGATTTATAAAACCAGGTCTTTATTCAGTCTGTTTCGACAGTCTTCCTTTGGCTTGCAATAATTTAGTAAAGACCAGTGTAAAGATTTTTGAATTAATATAGACCGTTAATGCGATACCAATAAATAAATAAAAATAGATTGAAAAGTTAAAGACTTTGGGAACCCAATTTAATACAATTAAAAGTGGCCCAAAAGTTAAAAAAGCAATTAAAATCGTATAAGGTAAATAACCAATGGCTACAAAAAAAGTATTTTTTAAGACTTCAACCACAGTATTCTCAAAAGTCGCTATCATAGGGAAAACATATAAAAAATAAACACACCATAGAAGTAAAAAGGCACAAATACCGATACCCAGTATTTTATACCCCGTTCCAAACCCAACCACTAATTTCAAATCGACCAACAAAATAGCTAAGAGACCAACTAACAAACCACCAATAATGGTTGATTGTTTGAAATTTTTTTTAAACATTTGCCAATAAAGCTTAGTCACTGAACTTTCATTTTTATCAACCATTTGTAAACAAGTGCCATATAAAGCCGTTAACGCTGCACCTATTGTAAAAATTGGTAACGAACTGATCAAAAAAAGGACATTGAGTAACAAAAAATCGAAAACTTTAGTCATGGTACGATTAAAATGATTATCATATTTAAGCATTGCTCTTTTTCACCTCTTTTTAAACAATCGCTTTCAATATTGATTTTATAGCTTTTCTCTGTTGAATAAAATGAATAAAAAAGAGATAAAATGTGAAAAAATAGAGTTTTCTTTTTTAAAGCAAAAATCAAGTCTTCTTTTGTAAGAAGACTTGAAAATTTTTATTTCAAACCAGTGGTACTGATCCCTTCCACAATGTACTTTTGAAACATGAAGAAAATGATCAGGACAGGGAGTAAAGAAATAACTGACATACTAAACATGGCTCCCCAATTGGAACTACTACTAGAATCTAAGAATTGTTTCAATGCGATCGAAACGGTGTAGTTTTTCGGATTTGTTAAATACAACATCGGACCAATCAATTCTTCCCATTTCCAATAAAAAGCAAAAATTGCTGAATTTGCTAAAGATGGTTTCATCAGAGGCAAAATTACGCGAAAGAAGATACCCACACGACCACAACCATCCATTTTAGCAGCTTCGTCTAAATCGGTAGGAATCCCTTTAACGAATTGAATCATCATAAAGATAAAGAAAGCTTGACCAAAATAAGAAGGGACAACAATCGGTCGAATGGAGTTTAACCAACCTAATTTATTGAACCATAAGTATTGTGGGACCATGATAATTTCTTGGGGTAACATCATCGTCACAAGCACACAAGCAAACCAAAAGCCTTTTCGTTTAAAAGGAATACGACCGAAACCATAAGAAATAACCGCAGAAGAACAGACAGCTCCAATCATTGAGATGACAGCAATTTTTAAGGAATTAAAGATATAGGTCACAAAGGGAATGCCGGCAATTCCTTGAAAGCCTTTGGTATAATTGGCCAAGGTCCATTTTTTAGGAAAAAGTTGCGTAGCGGTACTGAAAATATCAGAATTTGGTTTAAACGAACTAAATAGCAACCAAAAAATCGGATACAGCATCAGGATGGCAACAATCAGAACCACAATATCAAATAACCAATTTTGCTTTTTCTCTTTTCTCATCGTTAAACCTCCTCATTTTCTGAATGAACCCAATATTTTGATGTCGCAAAGAAAATACCGGTAATAACAACCATAATCACTAATAAAATCCATGCCAAAGCTGATGCATATCCCATTTTGAAATCATTAAACGCTCGTTGATACATATAAAGAGAATACATCAAGGTTCCATTTCGTGGTGACCCCGTCCCATTTGAGATGATATAAGCGGGTGTGAAGGTCAAAAAAGATTGAATCGTTTGATAAACCACATTGAAAAAGATGATTGGTGTTAAAACTGGCAAGGTGATACTAAAAAATTGACGTACCTTTCCTGCCCCATCAATTTCAGCAGCTTCATAATAATCATTGGGAATATTTTTTAAACCTGATAAAAAAATCAACATGGAAGAACCAAATTGCCACGCTGCTAATAATACTAACGTCATCAACGCCGTGCCGGGGCTCTTAAAGAAATAAACTGGATCGAGTCCTATTTTAGTCAATAAACCATTGATAAAACCGGAATCCCCAAATAAGTTACGCCACATAATCGATACCGCAACACTCCCACCTAAAATAGAAGGAATATAAAACAATACGCGATAAAGGCCACTGAATTTAGATGGACGATTAATCAACATCGCCACCGCTAAAGCCACAATCAGACGTAAAGGAACAGCTGTCAAAACATACTTAAAGGTAACCAATAAAGATTGTTTAAACTTAGGATCTTTGGTAAAGATACGAATAAAGTTATCAAAGCCAATGAATTTAGCTTCTGTCAACAAGTCATAATCATGAAAAGACATGTACAAAGAAATACCCATCGGTACAACAATAAAGGCTAAAAATCCAATGATGAATGGAGAAATAAAGAGATGTCCTGAAATATTATCCTGTTTTTCAATCGACAACAAACGATACCAACGTTTGATCTTATTCTCCTTTGGTGCCTTTTCTTTTTTTTGCATTTTTTTCACTCCAATCATTACGAATTAATACGTTTACATTATTATTTTAACCGTTTACTTTTTATTAAGGAATGAGAAAAAAAGAGATAAAATGTTAAAAAGTGGTAGTCCTAACATTTTTATTTCCATATTTTTCTAAAAGCATTCCTTTAAAGATTGTATACCTATTTTTACTTGTGTGTAAATGAAGTAAACATCATTACAATTCTCAGTCGATTTAAAAAATCGCTACACGACGAGGAAGTCTTGCTTAAGACTGCTGGCACGCTTAATGAGAAAGCGTAGATGATAAAAAATACATACTTGATACTGTGACTGAATGTTATAACATTTAGTCAAAAACTTTACCTACCTGAGATGATGGCTCAGATTGATTCCACAGTAAACATTAGCAGACTCATTTGTGCAGTGTAACAATCAAGCTGGTCGTGAATTGTAACTAAATGTAGAATTTAAAACGAACTTTGCCGTATTTACTCATATCTTTTTTTCCGATCTGATTTATAATGGACTTAACTAAAAACGGTTGATGCATCAAACTTTTTAGAATATTCATTACTGGAGGCTATGAAAATGAAAAAAAAGATCATGCTTAGTTTAGCTACCCTTTCTATGCTTGGAACAATTCTTATTGCGCCTATATCGATTCAAAACGTTGAAGCTGGATCAATTTCTAAAACTTACAGTGGCTCATTTAGTAAAAAGTGGGAAAAAAGCGCTTCGACTAGTGATGGTGCTGGCGTTTTAACTTACGGATATAATACCGCCTTAATCAACGAAGATTACGCACATGGTTATCATGCAAACAAAAAACATTATACTAGTATTTCAAATGGAAACGGTAGTCATGTGAGTGGTAATGCATCAAAAGGTAATCTAGCTAAAATAGAAGTGACACACAAAGGTTCAAGCATTACCTATTCCATGAATTTCTAGTCAAAAATATAGTATATAAGAAACTATCTCTAACTCCCGAGATAACTATTTTTAAAGTTTTTCACACCATTTATCAATCTGGAAACCTGAAGGCATAATTATGGCTTTCAGGTTTCTTTCTTTTTACAATTATCTCTCTACCATTTTATTTTGTAACAAAGTTATTTTCCATAGTTCTACTAGAGATTGCCGGTTTTACTTACTTTGAACTATCAAAAAATATTTTTAATAGCCCCGATCTTTTACGCTAGAGAAAACTAGATAAAAGATCGTGGCTATTTATATAGGAATATTATACTGTGGATTATCTAACCTTTTGTTCTCATTTATTGTTCATCATTTTTTATTCATAATTTTCAGAAATGACATCTTCACATTTTTCTTTAAAGGTCGTATACGCTTCTTTTGGTGTCATTGTACCATAAGTGATTTCTGCATACACTTCTTTAAAGGTCGTGTTCATTTCAGCAAATCCAATTGGAGGAATTGGTGAAGGATCTCCAGCTGTTTCAGCCATATCATCTAAGAAATCTGAAGTAGCTTTCTCGTTGTCTGTCATTGATTCGTACAATTGATCCTTAATGGCATCATTGGCTGGAATTCCACGTTCGGTTCCGATGATTGTATTGGCTTCTTCGCTATTTACCAAAAAGTCAACCAATTTAGCTGCCGCTTCTTTATTTTTTGAAGTTTCGGTAATTGAATAAAAGAAACCTGGGCGATAGGTTAAAGCCCCGCTATCTGCATCGTAAGGTTTCACTAAATCAAAAGTGATTCCTTCAGCAGCTGATTCTTGATAGGTAATAAATTGATTGGACCAAGTTTGCATATATCCTGCTTCTCCCATTGAAAAAGGATATTCGTCAAAACTTTTGGCGTTACTGGTAATTTCGGCTGTAGGCATCGCTTCATCTTTGGTCAATTGACCAATGGCATCCATAAATTCGACAAAATTCTCTTCACTAAAGCCAACTTCTGGAATCCCTTCTTCGTTATATTCAAAGAGATTTTCACCTTTTGTCCGCACAAAATATTCAAAAATAGTACTGTTATCGTTATTATCGTTCCATCCATAGCTTCCTGTTTTATCATGGATAGCTGCTGCATTTTGAACGAATTCTTGGAAGGTATAATTCTCATAATCCAAGTCATTCCCTGATTGATCAGCCAATTCTTTGTTTACGAGCATACTCATAGAGTTCACTGAAGCAGGAACCCCATATATTTTATCGTTTAATTTTCCAGTATCCACGATAGAATCTTTGATATCATCTGTTTTGATGGTATCGCCAACAAATTCTGACATATCTGCTAATTGATTTTTTTCACCATATTGGGCAATGTATTGTAAATCCATTTGAATCACATCAGGTAAATCTCCTGCAGCTGATTTGGTGGCTAATTTTTTCCAGTAATCATCCCAAGAACCATATTCGTAATCGACATGAATATCTGAATTTTCTTTTTCGAAAGCTTCAATGGCTTCAATATATTTTTCATGTCGTACTTCAGATCCCCACCAAGTAAAAGAAATCGTCGTTTTGCCATCCTTATCTTTTGTTTCTCCACTATCCGTTGTCTCTCCATTATTCCCACAAGCCGCTAATGTCAACATACATAAGCCTAAACTTGCATATTTTATCCATCTTCTTTGCATTTTTAATCGACTCCTCTTTATTATTGGTTACCGCTTACAGTACCATTGTAATGAACTTTTTCTAAAATAAAAATGTAAAAAAAGGTGGAAAAATGTTAAAAAATAGAGAGAACCCTTTCCTTCATTTTTTCTTATGATATACTAAAAATGTTAAAAAACAGATCTTACGAGGTGAACTTCTTATGAAAAAAATTCAGAATGGTCTCTTTAAGGCCTTTTCTGTAACCGCTTATTTTGCTCAATTGAATCTACAATGGCTTTTATTTACTTTACTCGGACTTATCTTTTTGGGAATCGGTCCTGCTTCTGTCACTCTGATTCAATTTCTACATCGCTATCGAGAAGATGGTACCCAATATTCCTTCCAACAGTTTTGGAAAAGCTATCGCAATCAATTTAAAACGACCATGGTTTGGGGTGTATTACTAGTACTTTTGGTTGCCACCTTAGGAATCAACCTTCGAATCATTGCCGTCTTTTTTAAAGATCAGCCTTGGTTAAGCCCTATTTATTCCGTTGCTTCTTTAGTGGTTCTCTATCTTTTTTTATTAAGTTTTCTTACTTTCTCTAAAGCACAAGACACCTCCTTTAAGGACTGCTTAAAAGCAAGTGTTTTTCTTGCCTTTCGTTTTCCTTTACAAGGACTCGCGCTAATTTTCACTTGTTATTTACTTTTATTGCTCTTAGGTGCGAAAACGTCTCTACTGCTGATTTACGGCGCCTCTCTACTCTTTTTTAGTGCCGATTATTTCCATAGTCGTATGATCCAAAAAATGCAAAGAATCGCTACGAAATGAGGACTCAGCGTGAAACGAAAACAGTTTAAACCACAATCTTTAGCTACTCAATTACATTGGGTCTTCTTTTTCATAATTCTATTATTTGTAATCATCATGATTATTACAAACTGGGTGTGGCGCAAATCCTATGCCCAACAAATCCAAGAAAACGCCTATCAAGACATCCGCTTAATTTCCAGTCAAACGGCAGAAGAATTTGATCAAATTGAAAATCTTTCCTACTCAATTATTGATAGTCAAACGATTCAAACGCAGCTAAATGCGATTAATGAAGAGCCTGCTAAAAATACTCGGGAACTCATTACCATGCGCTCAACCTTGAACAATACAGTCAATAACTTGACTCGTAATAATCATTCCTTACGTAATATCATTTTATTAAGTTCCAACAAAGAAAATAATGTTAATTTTATTGCCAATAAAGCCAATGTAATTAACAACTACTCGACAACAGATATTATTGATATGCTTCCCGATGAACCGGCCAAAGGTGTTTGGCTTTTTAATGACAGTTTGACTAGAGGGGTCTATGCCCGTAAAATTTTTTCCACTATCGATTTATCATTACAACATATCGGTACTTTGATTTGCATTGTGGATACTTCTTTTTTAAAAAACGAAAAAAACAATTTACCTTTTAGTGCTGAAGAAGGGCTCTTCTTTTTAGCTTATAAGGATCAAATGTTTAGTACCGATGTTGATCAAAAGACTAGCGACGTTTTCTTAAATAAGTATGAAGAAAGCCCTCTTCAAGAAAATCAACTGTTTGATACTCTCACGTTTCAAGGAAAAAAGTATTATGCTGCATTGAATTATCACAATGATTTTAAATTTATTTATCTAGTTCCTGATAACAAGGT
>DXDB01000193.1 GCA_019115705.1 Candidatus Tetragenococcus pullicola
GAATTAGCCGTTGCAGTAGCTATTTCATTATTTGGGTTACAATCCGGCGCTACGTTAGCGACTGTAGTTGGCGTTTTAGTCGAAGTACCAGTCATGTTACTGTTAGTTAAAATATCTAATCGCACAAAAAATTGGTTCATTCAAAATCCATCAGAATTGTCTGATATCGGAGGGAATTAACAATGAGAAAAATTTACTTTTTATGTACAGGCAATTCTTGTCGTAGTCAAATTGCAGAAGGTTATGGAAAAGCTATTTTGCCAACTGCTGAATTTGAAATTAAAAGTGCCGGCATTGAACAACATGGGTTAAATCCTAGAGCTGTTCAAGTAATGGCTGAGGAAGGGATAGATATCTCTACGCAAACATCTGATTTGATCGATATGGATTATTTTAATCAGGCAGACCTAATTATTACGCTATGTGGTGATGCCAAAGACAAATGTCCAGTAATTCCAAAAGGGATTGAGCATGCTCATTGGGATTTGGAAGATCCAGCCAAAGCAACTGGAACAGAAGAAGAAATCATTAATAAATTCAGAGAAATTAGAGATGATATAAAAAGTCGTGTAGCGAATTTGCTAGATTAAGTAGCAACTGTCATCTATCTCGGTAAAAGATAAAAAGACGTAAAATGTCCTTTTGATAAATTGGAAAATTAAAGTAAAAGCCGTGCGAAGTGAAACATAAATCTTCGATGGCTCTTACTATTTTAAGAGAAAAGGATCTGCTTTTGGCGTAAAATTGGATTTATCTATCTGACATACTGACGAGTATTTTTTGACCCTATATTTGACCTTCTCAATCACATTTAAGTAGGTGTGACCGGCTTATACAATTATTCGAGAATCTAGTAGCTTAGCTAATTCTGGCCTTGAAACCCCTATTAGACAGCTATCCAGCCATCAATACGGTCTCAAATAAATAAGAGGGGAGGAATAACTCTAAAAAAGATTGATAAACTAGTAAGAAAATTGTATTCAACTACCATTCATCTTTGGTTCAAATTGGTTCAAGTAATATCAATATTAATCCTATTTTATCCATATCAAACTGTTTTTTAGATGTTTGTAATGTTGATATAATTGGATTTCTATTGATAGAAGTACTTGTAATAAGTACGAGTCACATCTCAAAACGTTAATCCTTATTTTACCAACGATTTTCAAGCACTTCTCGTTTACTCGAGAGGTGTTTTTTTTAATAATTTTTAGTATTGGAAGGTCGCTTTTTTTTATTGACTCAATTTTTTTCGTCCTATTTAAATTTGCTATCATGGATTGACTAAAAACAATACCTGTGAAATACTTGTTAAAAGTTGGAAATAAAAGATATCAAATGATGGAGGTTATCTGATGCAAGAGACTTATCAAGAATACTTGAAACAAAATGAGTCAATGACTTTTGAAGAGATGACAAAATTACACATGAGTATAATAAAAAATGTAGCTACTGATGATACTGATTTTGTTGAACTTTGGCAGAATTTACTTCAAGATGCCAGTGATTATGTTGTTATTCGAGCTAGGTGGGGCCTTCTGACTACAGAAGAAAAATTAGCAACTGATTTGCGACGAACACAAAAACACAATGCTATTATTAGTGATTTTCTTATTCTAGAACGACTCTTCAAACAAAAAGGTTGGCAAAGTGATGAGTGGACAAGGATTTTATTTTTAGAAAATGAAAAAATCGAACGAAAACTAGAGGATGTCAATGAGCATCGGAAAAGAATTGGCGATTTTGCTAATTATTTAGCTTTTATTTCTGCTATCAATAATCGTTAAGAGAACAATATAGAGATTTGAGATGCTTATGATAAATCCAAAGAAATTTAAGGACGTCTCATTGATGATGAGCCGATTCCGGATGAGATGTATCATCTTGTCTGAAGCTTTGGTAAAACATGTCGATGGTTCCAACTTATTGATGTAACGTTTTTTTGACAAAAAAGATGCTGGAAAGTTTAAGGCATCGTCTGGAGAAAGTGCCTTGCAAGCAGAGACAGCTGAACAGGTTGCTTGCTGAGAATTAAAAGAAGAAACCGGGATTTCCCCCCGTCATTTGCCTTACTTATCAAAAGCGGTAGATGCAAATACAATCTATAGCCAGTTTCTGTGGGAAACAGATAAAAGAAAAGATGAAATTGTCCTTCAAAAAGGAGAAACCATTGCTTATTGATGGATGAAAAGAGAAGTATTTGTTTCTTTTAAAGAATTTGAACAAGCAATTTTTGCTCAGTATCAACGACTGAAAGGTTATCTAGAAACTCTAGTTGTATAAAATAAAAATAGGATGGCTTATTATATGTATATTGGTATTGATTTGGGTGGTACGAACTTAAAAAGTAGTTTATTTTCAAGTGATTTTGATTGGCTGGATACAGTTATATTGGCAAGTGAAGCAAATAAGGGTGCTGATCAAGTTATGGACAATATTTACCAATCGATTGCGTTACTTTTAGACCATGCAGGAGCAGCTGCAAAAGATATTGTTTCTATTGGTATTGGTGTGCCTGGCTTATTAGATCGAAAGACTGGCGTGGCTTTGTTTTCCCCAAACTTTAAAGATTGGAAAGATGTGCCCGTGGCAAGATTAGTGGAGGAACGTTTTAATATTCCTACAGTGATCGATAATGACGTACGGGTGAATCTCTACGGTGAATGGCATTTTGGTGCTGGGAGAAACAAAGATAATGTAGTTTTAATTACGCTGGGTACAGGCGTTGGCTCAGGAGTTGTTGTCGATGGTCATGTATTGTATGGAAAAACAGATAGTGCCGGTGAAATTGGGCATATGAATATGTATCGAAAGGGGCGTCCTTGCCCTTGTGGAAGTTCTGGTTGTTTGAGTCGTTATGTTTCAGCAACGGGGATTTTATTAACTGCCCAGGAAAAAAGAGCGGACTATCCAAAGAGCATTTTAGCAAATGAAAAAAATTTGACGACACAAATGATTTCTGAAGCTTATGATCAAAAAGATGCTTTCGCTCAAGCAATTTATCGAGAAACTGGTGAAATTTTAGGCTTTGGTCTAAGCAATGTCATTAATATATATAACCCTGAAATTCTTATTATTGGCGGTGGTGTTAGTAAAGCAGGCGAACGCTTATTGTCTCATACACGAGAAATTGTGGCTCAACATAGTTTACAGATTTCTCACAAAGCTTGTGAAATTGTAACAGCGAACTTATCTGATAAAGCTGGTATGATTGGTGCTGCTTATGATGGGGCGATGCGAGTTTGTAGATAGTTTAAAATCAGCTTGAAGTTCCTATCTTTTCTCGGTATGATGAAGGTATTGCAATCGTAAAGGAGTTTATTTTTTAATGGAAAAGCAGTCATTTTACCGAGGGTTAAATAAACAGGATCAGTTATTACTTACTAGCAGTTTCTTCACGTTTTTTATCAGTGGTATTTACGCGATGGTTTTTGGTTCCTTGCTTCCTTATTTGAGTGAATCCTATCAGTTGAGTGATACAATGAGTGGTTTGTTGGTTTCTTTTCATCAAGCAGGAAATTTATTAGCTGGATTGATTGCGGGAATTTTACCAATTTACCTAGGTAAAAAACGTTCAATCCTTTTTCTTTGTAGTTTTGTTTTGCTGGGCTTTTTAATGATTATTTTCACCGGACAGCCCCTTTTTTTATTACTGGCTTTTTTTGCCATTGGGATTAGTCGGGGGAGTATTTCAAATTTTGATAATCAAATGGTTAATGATGTGACTAAAAGTAGTCCGGCGGCTTTAAACCTTTTACATGGTTTATTTGCAATTGGCGCCTTACTTGCACCTTTTGTGGTGATGATTCCAACCACAGTTTTTGGAAATCAAGCTTGGAAGATTAGTTGTGGCATTTTGTTTTTACTCGCTTTATTGTCTCAAGGGGCTCTGTTTAAAATGCCGCTAAAAGATGAACCTGTGCCTATAGAAAAAAAGCAAACACAAATAAGTTATGCTTTTTTTAAAGATAACTATTTTTGGATTACAGTAATGATTCTCTTTTTCTATCTTTGTGTAGAAGCAGCTGTCAGCAGTTGGTTAGTGACTTATTTAGTAGATAGTCATATTTTAAGTATCGGGCAAAGTCAAACAATTGCTTCTTTATTATGGTTCGCCATTTTAATTGGTCGTTTGATTTGTGGCTTTTATGGCGATCGATTGAAAAGAAGTCATTTGTTACTAATCATCAGTTTAGGCACCATTTTCTTTTATTTCCTGTTGCTTTCAACGCAACGTTTTGCACTCATTAGTTTTGCAACGCTAGGCTTGGGTATTTCCATGGGAGGCATCTATCCAACAGCGATGACCGTAGCAGGTCCTTCGATTAGTGCCTATCCAATGGCGATGGGATGGCTGTTGATTATGGGCGGTATTGGTGGAATTGCGATGCCGTTTGTGACAGGAATCCTTTCAAGTAATTATGGAATCTTTGCTGGAATGCTTGCCATTATTGGAGCGTTGGCTTTTATGCTTATCAGTGTAAGTTTATATGCCTGGTTTGAAAAAAATAAGAAACCCAAACTTGATCAGCTTTAATGAGTAATTAAGTTAGTGACTTTTTGGCACAAAAGATAGTAAATTTTTTGAATGGAGAAAAAATAAATGAAAATTGAGTATTTTCTTTTAAAAGAAGAGGAAACAGAAGAATTTCTTGCTTTTGAAACGATTCATGAGAACCTGGAATTAAAAAACTTTTATGAAAAAAAAGAAAAGCAACTTCTTGAAACACACTTATATTTATTAAATCAAACGATTCAACCTTTTTTAGAAGGAGACATTCTAGCTCTTTTAAGAAAAGCAGACCTTTCTTGTTTGCCAATTGTAGTTATTGATAATAAAATTTGTAGAACAGGTAAGCTACTTTCTGCGGAAGAATTGTCAAACCTTCTAGAAATTGGGATCACCATTCAGAAAAAATGAAGAGAAGTGCTATCTATTTCTTATATAAGAAATAGAAGTAACAATCATCACCTGTAAAATAACTGAATAATCAGGTTCCCCTTTTTGCTTCTTTTTTTGTTTGCTAGTATAATGAACCAGAAACTTTTGTGAATCGAAGGGAAGAAATCAAATGAACAAAAATTTTTGGGCGGACCTACCCAAGCCCTTTTTTATATTAGCACCAATGGAAGATGTAACGGACGTTGTGTTCCGTCACGTCGTAAGTGAAGCCGGACGTCCTGATGTCTTCTTCACTGAATTTACGAATACAGAGAGCTTCTGCCACCCTGAAGGTATTTACAGCGTGCGCGGTCGCCTAACATTTACGGAGGACGAGCAACCCCTTGTGGCACACATTTGGGGCAACAAACCCGAAATGTTTAAAGAAATGGCAATCGGCATGAAAGAAATGGGCTTCC
>DXDB01000194.1 GCA_019115705.1 Candidatus Tetragenococcus pullicola
GTAGATAATGAAGGAAATTTGCTAGAAATCAATCGAGGAAACACTATACAAGGTTTTATGTATAAAAATGTGGCAGCTTTCAGACAGAAAAAAGGAATTTGTTATGTCCCTGAAACAGTCGATACAGACTATTCCTATCAGGATTTTTTGGGTGTAGCTGAAGGGGATCTTAATGTGGCAAACGAGTTATTTGAAACAGTCGATTGGCAAATGCCAGAAACGTTGTATCAAGAGTGTTATGAAGATGAACTTGAACTATAATGGCGGGGATAAAAGATATAACGGCAGAACTGTATTTTTTTGCTTTACTAAGTTATACGTGGTATAATTAAGTAAAACTGAGGGGGGAACGATATGCTTACAGCAAAAACAAGAAAAGTCGGTAATTCTGTTGCTATTTCAATTCCTAGTCAATTAAGTGTTGAACCAGGAACTGAATATGTTGTCTATAAGAGTAAGCGTGGAGGAATCACGCTTGCGCCTAAAATTCCCAATCCATTTGCTTCTGAAGAAGAATTTGTAAAAGATGATCAGAAGTTTTGGCAAGATCTTGGAGAGGAAGAAATGAAGAATGTATAAGCCGCAACAAAGAGATATCATTTGGGTGGATTTTACTCCTTCTTATGGAAAAGAGATGAGGGGGAAACACCCTGCTCTGGTTGTTTCATCAAATGATTATAATAGGAAAACTAACTATGTTATCGTTTGTCCAATAACATCAAAGGGCAATGATTTTTCTGGATATGTTCCGCTTATTGGCTATGAAATTCATGGTAGAGTGAATGCAACTCAAATTCACAGTTTTGATACGGGAAGGATCTTTAGTGCAGATTATGTAGATCGCATTAGAAGTGAAGATTTTCTGATTGTTAAACAGATCCTAGACTTTGCTCTGCAATTGGATTTTTAGTGGTAAGTAAGAGGTGATTTGTAATTCTGAGATAAACGTAAAAAGTTAATAAATAATTGAAACAAAGACTTAGAGACAAAATTCTAGGTCTTTGTTTTTTTGAGGTGGTCAAGAATGAGTGAATTAAAAGTTGGGGCTCTTTGTCAAATAGTGTTGTTTAGCAATATCCGTATAATAACCACTCCGTTATCAGAAGTGGTCATTTTGAGCATTTATTCGCTTAAAAACAATTCAAATTGTTTGGTTGTCTCTTGTAAAAGCTGATCAGCAAAAGCTTGTTGTGTGTGATCACCAATAACGTTGGCAACGAGATTTAAGCGATTTTCAAAAGTGGAAAAACAGACTTGAAACATAGGTGCTTGGCGAAAAGAACCTGCTGTGAAGCAATCGATTAGAGTAGTCCCGGAAAAAGTATAGTTGGCTGCTTTTAAAGTGGACATATTCGTATAGGCGATGCTTCGGGCATGATAGTTTTTCTTGGCAGTTTCACGTAGCTCATCCAAGCTTTGTGTCTCGTAGTTTTCAATCAAAGTTAAAGTAGATTGTAAAAATTGATGGTTCTCTTTTAGTAAGGCCATTTCTGTATGAACCTTGGAAAGTGACGCCGTAAAACTTTCTTTGGCGTTGATTGTAGGTTGAGGATTATAACGTGCCGTAAAATTACCGATATGTAGCTCCTTTTTTTCGACTGGAGACAAAAATTGCCGCGTATCGGTTGGACATGCTAGAGGTAGGCGTTTTGCATCAGGATTGTAAGTAGCAAGCATCCGCATATAAGCCGTCAACAAACAATCATTTAGAGTAAAGCCCTGTCTTTTAGCCTTTTTATGAAGCGCGACAAAGCGTTCTTTGGGATAAACAAGTTGGTGGACTTCTTTATAGATTCTTTCTTGTGCTTTTGGGAAAGGCAACTCTAAAGAAATAGTAGCTGTATCTGAACGCGTCACTTTTTCAGAAAAATCATGGGGTATATTTTTTAAAACAGCTTGCAACTCTTGATGGTTTTCTTTGGGGAGTAAAGTGAGATCGTTATACAAATCAACTAAATAAGCTATTTCTTCTTTTAAGCCGGCTCCATCTGCAAAAATGTGGCTTTGGATAAAAGTCAATTGATAACCATCTTCATCAGGTTGATAAAAAACTTGTAGCTGAGGTCCTTTTTGATAGTCGATTGGAAAAGTATAAGGCGTTTCATTTTTTTCTAGCACGAAAAAAATATCGTTGCTATCACTTACGACTGGATAAAAATGATTATCGGCTATTTCATAGCGACAGAAAATTTGTGGAATACTTTGGCTAAGACGCCGAATAGCTTCTTTTAAGCGAGAAAGATCTAAAGGCTGAGTAAAACGGAGCACGCCTAAGACAGAGGGATAAACTTTGTCGAAGCCATTGGTATGTAATAAACTGGTCGGTTGCGCTTCATAACTTGGCAAGAAAAACACCTTTCTTTCTAAAAATAGTAGTGTAGTATTGTGTCTATTTTAGCACAAATTGGAAAATAAATGAGAGGGTATTTTAATGAAATAATGAGGATAATTTCTTAAAAATTAAGAGGAAAAGTCTTGTACTAGCTTTTGAAATCTGCTATACTCTCTAAATGTGAGATTAAAACTTATACGATCCGTTGGTCAAGCGGTTAAGACACTGCCCTTTCACGGCGGTAACACGGGTTCGAATCCCGTACGGATCATTTCTGTGAGTCATTCAATAAGAATGTCTCTTTTTTTTGCATAAATTTGAAGTTTTTTGATATGAGTTCAACTTTTCTACTTGGAATCTGGTATAATCAAAGTCGTTGCAAGTTCCCGAGAGGATTCGTTTCTTGACGAAGATGCCTTGTAACCGAATAAATTTTAGGGGGAATTATTATGGGAGAAAAACGTTTATTTACTTCAGAGTCTGTTTCTGAAGGTCATCCAGATAAGATTGCTGACCAAATCAGTGATGCTATTTTGGATGCTATTTTAACACAAGATCCAAATGGTCGTGTGGCCTGTGAAACATCAGTTACAACAGGTTTGGTATTGGTTTTTGGAGAGATATCAACGACTGCTTATGTTGATATTCAAAAGGTTGTCAGAGAGACAATCAAGGAGATTGGCTATTCAAAAGGCAAATATGGCTTTGATGGGGACAATGTCGCTGTTCTTGTAGCCATCGATGAGCAATCACCAGATATTGCGCAAGGGGTAGATACAGCTTTAGAAGCTAGAGTTTCAAAAGAAGATGATTTTGACCTTATTGGGGCTGGTGATCAAGGCTTGATGTTTGGGTTTGCCGTTGATGAGACGCCAGAATTAATGCCTTTACCAATTTCATTAAGCCATCAATTAGTGCAAAAATTAGCCGAATTACGTAAATCAGGTGAGATTACCTATCTGGGACCGGATGCAAAATCACAAGTTACTGTAGAATATGACGAAAATGGCCATCCTAAGCGTATTGATGCGGTTGTTATCAGTACACAACATGATGACAATGTTCGTAATGAAACGATTAATCATGATGTGATACAAAAAGTAATCAAAGCGGTGATTCCTGCAGAGCTTTTAGATGATCAGACGAAATTTTATATCAACCCTACTGGTCGTTTTGTGATTGGCGGGCCACAAGGTGATTCTGGTCTGACTGGACGGAAAATTATTGTAGATACTTATGGTGGCTATGCCCATCATGGTGGCGGGGCTTTTTCTGGGAAAGATGCAACCAAAGTCGATCGCTCCGCAAGCTATGCGGCACGCTACATTGCTAAAAATATAGTAGCGGCGCAGTTAGCCACGAAAGTAGAGGTTCAATTAGCCTATGCCATTGGAGTTGCTCAACCAGTGTCTATTTCAATTGATACCTTTGGAACTGGAAGAGTCAGCGAGGAAGCTCTAACAAAAGCAGTTCGTGCCACTTTTGATTTACGACCAGCTGGTATCATTGAAATGTTAGATTTACGTCGTCCTATTTACAAAAAAACGGCGGCTTATGGCCATTTTGGTCGGACGGACATTGACCTTTCATGGGAAAAAACAGATAAAGTAGAAGCTTTGAACAACTATTTGAATAAATGATATGAAAAACGAAGCAGATGATTGCTTCGTTTTTTCACTTTATCTACTCTTTTTAAAAGAAAATCTGTTACAATAAAGCTAATACGAAGAAGAAGAGGCGATAATATGGCTTTTTTACAAGCAAATATTTATTCGAATGTATTGGAATTAGAGGTAATGGTCAATGTGATCCTTCCTCAGAAAACAAGGAAGACACTTGGAACAGATACTCCTGAAGCAACAGAAGATGTCGCGGTTTTGTACCTTCTACATGGAATGAATGGAAATCACAGTGTCTGGGCCAGAAGAACAGCCATTGAACGATATGTTTCGGATTTGAAGATGGCAGTAATTATGCCCTCGACAGATCTTGGCTGGTATACAGATACAACTTATGATATGAAATATTGGACGTTTCTTTCGGAAGAACTTCCAGAAATCGTTCATGAATTATTTCCACAACTAACGAAAAAACGTGAAAAAACCTTTGCTGCCGGCTTATCTATGGGGGGCTATGGGGCTGTAAAGTTAGGCTTGAGAAAGCCTGAAAACTTTGGGGCTATTGTCTCTTTGTCAGGAGGTCTCACTTTGGCTGAAGGAGTAGATCAATTACTGGAACTTCGCGGAAAAAAATATTGGGAAGGGATTTTTGGACCGTTAGATCAAATTAAAGGATCGGAAAATGATTTGATTCATTTGATAGAAACTTGTGATCCTGAAAAAATGCCTCGTTTCTTTTTAAGTTGTGGGACAGAAGATCCTTTACACATAGCTAGTCTTTATGCCACTGAGAAAATGCGAGAAAAAGGGCTGGCTGTGACTTATGAAGAAGGTCTCGGTGAACATAATTGGGAATACTGGGACCACTGGATCCAACGAGGGTTAGATTGGATCATAACCAATAAATAAGCAAAAGCTGAAGCAACCTTGAAAAGTCGAGGCTGTTTCAGCTTTTTTAGTGTAATAAATTAGATGAGAAACAAAATTTCTGATTTTAAAATAATGTAGGAAAACTATTGAAATATAATTTCTTTCCGTTTATAATAAAGGTAAGAGCTTACATTTATTGAAAATATATCTTGAAAGAGGGTCTACCAAATGACTGATCTTGAAAAGTTAACGACAGAAACCCGAAATGAAAAAACCATGCATCTGGATGATATGTCTGTGATGGAAATTCTTGAAACTATGAACGAAGAAGACAAACGAGTACCTGGAGCAGTTATGGAAGCCTTGCCTCAAATTGAAAAAGTAGTCAATCAAATCGTAGTTTCCTTTAGAAAAAAAGGGCGGTTGATTTATATGGGGGCAGGAACAAGCGGTCGATTAGGTGTGTTAGATGCGGCTGAATGTGTGCCAACTTTTGGTACCAAACCTGAAATGGTGCAAGGTTTGATTGCTGGTGGTATGAAGGCGATGACAGTTGCCGTAGAAGGTGCTGAAGATTCGCTTGAACTAGGAAAAGAAGACCTAAAGGAGATTCACTTAACAGATAAAGATATTGTCATTGGAATTGCTGCTAGTGGTCGGACGCCTTATGTGATAGGTGGCTTAGATTATGCCAGAGCCATTGGTGCCGTTACTGGAACAATCGCCTGTAATCATCAGGCTGAAATTAGTGAACATGCTGATTTTCCAATTGAAGTAGAAGTGGGACCGGAAATTTTAACTGGATCGACACGTCTGAAATCAGGAACCGCTCAAAAACTTGTGTTAAATATGTTGTCTACAGTCTCGATGATTGGCATTGGGAAAGTCTATAAAAACTTGATGGTTGATGTTCGCCCGACCAACGAGAAACTTGTAGAGCGTTCCAAGCGAATTATTATGCAAGCGACGGAATGCACCGAAGAAATAGCTACGCAATTTTTTGAAGAGGCAGGTGAAAACGTCAAATTAGCAATTGTTATGATTTTAACCGGGGTAGATAAGAAAACAGCAGAGCAAAAATTGATTGATGGCAATGGTTTTATTCGTAAGACGCTCTAGAAAAGAAAAGTAGGAGTGAAAAAAATGGCTGATAAAATTACCGATATTGCTAATGGTATCTATGATCATGTTGGTGGTATCAAAAATGTGTCAAAAGTAGTAAATTGTATGACTCGCGTTCGGCTGGGAATTGTTGATGATAGTAAGGTAGATATTGAAGGCTTGAAAAAAGTTCCTGGTGTAATGGGTGTTGTCGAAGATGAAACCTTGCAAGTGGTTGTTGGACCAGGGACTGTTGCCAAGGTTGCACAAAAAATGGCGGATATGGCTGGCGTTGAAATGGGAGTAGAAATTCCTCCTGAAAGCTCACAATCGGCGAAACAAACAGCGGCAGAAAAAGCGTCACAAACAAAAGCAGAAGTGAAAAAGAAAAATCAAAAACCATGGTCGAAAGTTTTAAAATCGATTGCTAATATTTTTGTGCCATTGATTCCGGCCTTTGTGGGTGCGGGGATTATTGGCGGGATTGGTTCGATTTTAACGAACATGATAACCGCTGGTACGCTAGATTCTAATATGTGGTTAAATATTCAACAAGTTTGCGCCATTATTCAAAGTGGAGTCTTTACGTATTTATCAATTTATGTTGGGATCAATAGTGCCAGAGAGTTCAAAGCCTCTCAAAGTTTAGGCGGTGTGATTGGGGGGATTACTTACCTAGCAGGTATGAATCCGGATCTTCCTTTAAAAAATATCTTTACAGGAGATCCTTTATCAGCTGGTCAAGGTGGTGTGATTGGCGTCATCATCGCAGTATTTTTGATGGCTCAAGTTGAAAAAAGTTTGCATAAAGTGATTCCTGATGCCATTGATATTATTGTGACACCTATGATTACACTGCTTGTGATGGGCTTAGTAACAATTTTCTTGATTATGCCAATTGCTGGTTGGATATCTAGTGGCCTTGTTGGCGGCATCAATTGGGTGTTAAACGTCGGTGGGGCATTTGCTGGCTTTGTTCTAGGGGCGCTCTTTTTACCAATGGTCATGTTTGGATTACACCAAATTTTGACACCAATCCATTTGCAAATGATTGAATCGACAGGTAGAACCTTGTTACTACCTATTTTAGCAATGGCTGGAGCGGGACAAGTCGGTGCGGCGTTAGCCTTATGGATCAAATGTCGCAAGAACAAGCCTTTACTAGAGTTAATCAAAGGAGCCTTGCCAGTTGGAATTTTAGGAATTGGTGAACCTTTGATTTATGCAGTTACCCTACCTTTAGGACGTCCTTTTATTACCGCCTGTCTGGGTGGTGGTATTGGCGGTGCCGTAATTGGTTTATTTGGTAACGTTGGTGCAACATCTGTCGGTCCAAGTGGGGTTGCCTTGATTCCCTTGATTTTTGAAGGACATTGGCTCAATTATGTGATCGGCTTGTTAGCCGGCTATGCAGGTGGCTTTATCTTTACTTATTTCTTTGGTACTACAAAGAAAATGCGTGAAGCCGTGGAACTATAAGAGAATAAAAGCCTTTTTTCGAACTGTTTTTTCGGAGAAGGGCTTTTATATACATAAAAAAGTGAAGGAAAGGATAACTCAATATGCTAGGAATTTCTGCTTATTTACAAGATTTAGACGTTGAATATTTAAAAAAAGCTGCTGAAATCGGGGCTCGTTTTGTGTTTACGTCTTTGCACATCCCAGAAGAAAACTTAGAAGATAGCGAGGAAAAACTAGACCTGTTACTAAAGACTTGTCAAGAAAATGATTTGCTATTGGTTCCTGACATCTCGCCGGTTACTTTTGAAAAATTGGGAATTAAGAATAGAGACATGACTGGCTTGAAGAAAACCGGCATTAACGCCTTGCGCTTGGATTTTGGCTTTGATGATTATCATGAACTTGTTACTTTACAAAAGGATTTTCAATTATTCTTAAATGCAAGTATTGTGGATGAAACGTTTTTAAAAGAATCTGTGGCAGCCGGTGTTGATTTATCAAAAGTTCAATTGTCACATAATTTTTATCCTAAGATGGATACTGGCCTAGCAATGACACCTTTTAGTAAGGACAATCAATTATTCACAGCGTACGGTTTAAAGGTACAAGCATTTGTTCCTGGCGATGCTCTCAAGCGATTTCCCTTGTATCAAGGATTACCGACCATAGAAAAGCATCGAGGAAAAGAGCCGTTTGTTGCTGCAGTTGATTTGTTAAAAAACGGACATATTACAGATATTGTCATTGGTGATAGTCAAGCAAAATTGTCGACGTTGAAAATGATTCACAACTATATGCAAGACAACATCATGACCTTACCCGTTTTTTTAATGGATGAACAAAAGAAATGGTATGAACAAGTTCTGGAGGTAAGAAAGGACTTACCGGAAAATGTGGTTCGTCTGGCTACACCAAGAATGCCCTCGATTCCAATTGGGAAAACCTTGGAAAGAAAACGGGGAATGATTACCATGGAGAACAAATTAGGGGCTCGTTATAGTGGAGAAATCAATCTTTGTCGGAAAAACTTACCTTTTTCTGCGACTACCAACTTTATTGGATTTATTCATCCTAATTTTGTTGATCTACTCGATTGGATTGATCGTGACACACAGATAAAGTTTGTGCCAATTGAAAAAGTTCAAAGCGAATGAGACTTGTGATATAAGCAAAATTTTGGAGTTGTTTTTCTTTTACATCCTGTATACAATGGGAGAAGTGACTTGCTTATTGAAATCTAATGTTCATCAAGAAAACACTCGCTAGAAAAAGAGAAAGAATAGATGCCTATGAATATATTGTTTACGATCCAACACCAGATGGGAAAATTACCCAAAGCTGAACAAAAATTGGCAAAGTGGATTTTGGAACATTCCGAAGATGTGATCCATATGAGTGCCAAAACTTTATCACAAGCTTCAGAAACCAGTCCAGCAACCGTTGTCCGATTTTGCTATTCATTGGGATTAGAAGGCTTTACTGATTTAAAATTAAGATTGTCTGCCAATCTTCCAGAAATTAAAGAAAATCTATACTCGGATATAGATCCAGATGAAGAAGTATCAACTATCAAGCGAAAATTAATGCTTAAAGTGACGGATGCCATTGAAAAAAATTGTGATATTTTAGAAGATGAAGCTATTGAAAAACTTGTCTCTCTTTTAGAAAAAACAGAAATTCTTTTTAGCTTTGGAATTGGGGCTTCGGGCATTGTGGCCGATGATTTTTTTCAGAAGTTTTTACGAATCGGCAAGCGCGGCATTTTTAATAAAGACATGCACCTGATGACGACAGCTTTAGTAACCAATGAAACCCCCGCCTTACTATTTCTTGTGTCAAATTCAGGAGAGAAAAAAGAAGTCTTACAGTTAGCTTTATTGGCAAAGGACCATGATATTCCTGTTATCGGGATGACTAGTAAGGCCCAGTCGACTTTAGCAAAGTTGTCAGATATCTTGATTCATACAGCAGATGGCGGTGAGGCACCCTTGCGTAGTTCGGCGACAAACTCATTGTTGGTGCAATTATATAGTGTGGATGTCATTTTTTCTGCTTACGCCTCTAAGCATTACGACAAAACAATGATGCATTTGGATAAAACGAAAGCGGCCGTTAAAAATATCGGGAAAAAATAACGGAAAGACCCAATCAAATTTGACTTGAATGAGTCTTTTATAGGCGATAATTTCTACTTTTAGTTATCTTCGAAAAGTTTAAGGTTGTTAGTATACACATACCCTTACGATTAATTTTTTGTTTTTAACTGTCTTTTGTGATATTTTTCATATAAAGGATGTGGAAAAGATGACAAAATACTTACTAGTAATCGTTAGTCTCATTGTGCTAACAGCTTGTTCAAAAAATGAAAACTCGTCTGAAGTTAACTCAACTTCAACACTTTCTACTGCTACTGAAGCATCGACCACTTTTTCTACTTCTGACACGAAGTCAAATTCTGAACAATCCAAGACTAGTATAAGTAGCGAAAACACGGAAAAAGATTATCCCTATGCAGTAGATTTGAATGATTTTGTTCAAAAAATAAAGCCAAATGAGACTGACGAGAAAAATCTGTATCACCTGGCTTTTGTAACGAATCAAAAAAATGTCCCTACTGCGATTACTTTGAATACAAAAGATCTAAATAATTTGGGGAAAGGAATTTATATCACTTCAAATGGAAAGGAACTATTTTATCCAATATCCATTACTGAGATACCTACTAAAGAGATCCTTCTCGTTGGCGATAATGAAAAAGAAAGAAAGATACAAGCAAACACTGAAGTAAAAATCGAAATGCCAGAAAATCAATCAGATCCTTTACAAATAGTCGGTGATGCTTATTATCTCTTCTATAATCAACAAGAGACCATCTCTCTAGCTGCAAGAAATTTTTCTGAAAACCCAGGTTCAGAAAACATAGATAATAATATGATAGAGTACGTTCAACAGGTAGATTCACAAAATACAGAAGAAATGAAGGAAGAAAAGCCTGAAAAGACGGACGAAAGTTCTAATATCATCGATACAATTAACCTGACGACTAAGCAAGTAGAAGACTGGATCTATTATCATGAAAATCTGTTCTGGAAAGAAAAAGGACAAGATTTAATTCGTGGCGATATAAACTATAATTTTCAAAAAGAGTCGAATCAAACGTTAAAAGTTAGTCTAGTAACTAAATGGCAACCCTTAGGAATCTATACAATTAATGAAAATGGAGAATTATATCGAGAAGACCCTAGAAGTGGTGAAAAAACCTTTGTGACTGATGAGTATGATGCAAAATAATGTTAAAGGATGGTTAAAATGAATGTAAAAATGATTATAGCCACTATTGCTTATCTAATAATAACTATTGGATTAATAGTAACTAAGCCTTTTTCAAGAGGAGTAAACGCTTTGTTTTTACTATTAGCGATTATAATTTTAGCCCTGTTTAGATACTCTATTAAGAAAAATGAAGATAAATAATAAAAAAAGACAAGAAACATTGTTCTGAAGAAAAATACTTTTCTTTGCTATGTTAGTTGTAGAAAATATCTTGCTGAAAGGAAGTAGTTGAATTTCAATTTTTTGAAAGGTAGAGTGATTATATGGAAAATTCCATATGGACGATTCCAGCTAGCGTATTTCATACTATCCTGGGGTTAGTAGGAGTATTTCTTGTATGCTCCATTGTATTGCTTTTAAAAAAATATGTGCATGCAGCGAATGTTTTATCGTGTATTAGTGTTGTTGTATCGCTTTGGTTATCTATTTATTTTTTCTCGATGACAAGTAATTTGAAAGCTAACAAACTAGATTATGGGACTCCAAAATTAGTAACTTAGATTAGTCTGTTATTTTTAGTTGTTTCAGTTATTTCCTTAGTTATCGGTTTAAGTAAAACGCCCTTTTTTAAAGAAAAAATCGAATAAATATACATTTTCCTTTACCAGTCGGCCTTGGATTTAGTCCTAACCCAATATCCAAAATATAAATAGTTTTAAACACTAATTTTACATTATTTTCAGGTGCTTGAATGCTATTTTCAAATTTCACTTCAAAAAGAAGAAAATATTTTTCTTTAAGATTCCCACCAAAACTAATCCCCCACTAATATTTTTACAATAAAGATATTAGAATCAGTATAGTGATATCATTTTTTAGTTTTTAGTAGGGAAGACAACTGTGAAATCAATTAACCAATAGAATAAATGAATCATTCTAACGTAAGAGACATAACAGGCATTTGTGTGGGAAACTCGACGGTAAATAACTATGTAACTTTTAATGAAAGGATTTTAAAACGATGACTTACAAAACGAGAGGCATTTTGTTCTTTATCATTGGGTTCGTTCTGATAATCATAACTCCTTATATCATGTACCCGGATACAGACGAGACAACTAAATATATCGCTAAAACTGTTTACAATATATTTAAAAATTTTTCAATAAGCTGGTTTTTTATTCTTTTAGGATTTCATTTCTATTTTCATGATCGAAAAACAAGTAATTAATCTGTAAATATCTTCACTCATTTTATATCTTAGCTATTTCATTTGTAAAATAAACGGAGGATTTTCAATGGAACAATGTCCTTTTTGCCTAATCATTAGTAATAAAATACCTAGCAAAAAAATCTATGAAGATGATTATTCATGTGTTTTTTTAGATCAGGCGAAAGATGTTAATTACCACATGCTGGCAGTGCCTAAAAAACATGTTTGTAACATTTTAAGTTGTGATAGCGAAACTTTAACTCACTTAATGAACGCCATACAAATAGTTTCTAATCATTGTGTTGCGTGTGGCTTTTCGGGTATTAATTTGCTAAATGCTAGCGGTCAAGATGCTGGTCAATCTATTTCTCATCTTCATATTCACTTAATCCCAAGAAAAAAGAATGAC
>DXDB01000195.1 GCA_019115705.1 Candidatus Tetragenococcus pullicola
TTGACTTTATGGATGATGGATAATTATAAACCAAAATATGTGGTTGGAAAGACTTATCGCGAATTAGCTGAAACTAAAAATGCAGCAAATGCGTGGGGACCATGGGATCCAGAAAAATTCACAGTGGAAGACTCGGCTTTTGGATTTATTGTCATGGAAAATGGTGCAACGATTTACCTTGAATCTAGCTGGGCTTTAAATAGCTTGGATGTTAAAGAAGCAAAAACAACACTTTATGGATCTAAAGGTGGCGCTGATATGGATCATGGACTAACCATCAACGGGGAAGACCACGGCTTGTTATATGACAAAGAAATTCAACTAGAAACAGGAGGCGTTGATTTCTACGATGGTGCTGGTTCAGATCCGGCTTTATTGGAAGCACAAGCATGGATTAAAGCAGTGATTGAAGATGGCCAACCAGTGGTAAAACCAGAAGAAGCACTTGTAGTGACGGAAATTTTAGAAGCAATTTATCAATCTTCTAAGACTGGTGAACCCGTTTATCTATCAGAAAGGAACTATTCATGAAACCTAAAGTAGGACTTCAACTTTGGAGTATTCAAGAAGAATGTCGAGAAGATTTTTCAAAAGCTTTGAAGAAAGTGAAAGACTTTGGATATGAGGGGGTAGAATTTGCGGGCTATTATGGGCTTTCAGCAAAAGAAATCAAACAACTATTAACAGATTACGACTTGGAAGTGGCCGGCTCTCATGTACAATATGACGATTTGAAAAATCATCTAGAAGAAACATTGGACTTTGAAGAAGCTATCGGGAATAAGAGAATCGTAGTTCCCTACGTTAATTTTGATACGATTTCTGCTTGGCAAGAATTCATTGAAACCATGCAAAAGATTTCAGTGGCTGTTAAAGCACGTGGACAAGAGTTATACTACCATAATCACGCCCATGAATTTTCAGCTATTGCCAATGAAGATATGCTGGATTACATTGCTAGAGGCATCCCAGATATCAAATTAGAAGTGGATCTTTATTGGTTAGCCTATGCAGGCAAGGATGTTTTGACTTGGGTCGAAAACCATAAGCAACAAGTCGGTCTTTTCCATATGAAAGACCAACAAGACACCCCTATTGAAAGTACAGAGTTGGGATTAGGCATCCTTCCTTTACAGTCTTATGTAGAAAAAGCGCAGGACTTAAATTTGCCATGGTTAATCGTCGAACAAGAAGCTTTTCAAAAAAGAACGCCTATAGAAGCCGTTAAATTTGATGCGATTATCTTACATCAATTGATCAAGGAGGTTTATGGATGACAAATGTAACAATTTGGAACGAATTTCGTCATGAAAAAACAGATAAAGAAGTTCAAGAAATGTATCCTAATGGCATTCACGGGCAATTAGCAGCATTTCTTGGTGAAGATTTTCAAGTGAAAACAGCCACCTTAGATGAACCAGAACATGGATTGACACAAGACGTGCTAGACAATACCGATGTCTTAGTTTGGTGGGGACATATTGCTCATGAAGAAGTCAAAGATGAAATTGTTGAACGTGTTTATCAAAAAGTATTACAAGGAATGGGATTGATTGTCCTTCATTCGGGACACCTTTCAAAAATTTTCCAAAAATTAATGGGGACATCCTGTGATTTGAAGTGGCGTGAAAATGAAGAACATTGTCGGATGTGGAATGTCAATCCGGGACATCCAATAATGAATGGTATCGGTGAATATATTGAATTAGAAAAAGAAGAAACCTATGGCGAACACTTTGATATTCCAGCTCCTGATGAATTACTTTTGATTAGCTGGTATCCTGGTGGCGAAGTCTTTCGTAGTGGTTGTACCTATACTCGTGGAAATGGCAAGATTTTTTATTTCCAACCCGGACATGAGACCTACCCAAGCTATTACAACGAAAAGGTGCAACAAGTCATTAAAAATGCGGTTTTATGGTGCCAATCAACTAGGAATCAATACCCAAACTATGGACATTTTGAATCATTAGAAGGAGAGGATAAGAGATGAAACTAGGCGTATTTACCCCATTATTTAACAATTTAAATTTTGATGAAATGATTGAAGTCGTTGCTAAAAAAGGCTTAGAAGCAGTGGAAATCGGAACAGGTGGTTCTCCAGGTGATGCGCATTTGGATATCGACAAATTACTTGCTTCCAGCGATGCTCGTAAAGAATATTTGCACAAGTTAGATGACAAAGGTCTAGTAATTTCAGCTTTGAGTGCCCATCATAATCCAATTTCTGCTAAAAAAGAAGTCGCTCAAGCAGGAGATGAACTATTGAGAAAAACCATCAAATTAGCTAGTTTGATGAATGTACCTGTTGTCAATGGCTTTTCTGGCGTATCGGCAGCAAGTCCAACTGATACAGAAAATAATTGGCCAGTATTGCCTTGGCCAACTAATTATTCAGATAGTTATAACTATCAATGGGAAAATAAATTGATTCCTTATTGGAAAGATATCAATACCGAAGCTGAAGCAGCCGGTGTTAAAATCGGTATCGAATTACATGGTGGTTTTTTGGCACATACGCCATATACCATGTTAAAGCTACGTGATGGTGCTGGAAAAGCAATCGGTTGTAATTTGGATCCTAGTCATTTGTGGTGGCAAGGGATTGATCCTGTGGCGGCTATTAAAATCTTAGGAAAAGAAAATGCTATCCATCACTTCCATGCCAAAGATACGTATTTAGACCAAGATAATATCAACATGCATGGATTGACCGATATGCAACCATATAGTGATGTTGCCACGCGTTCTTGGACATTCCGTTCCGTTGGCTGTGGACATGATGTAAAAGTATGGTCGGATATCGTTTCAGCTTTACGTATTTATGGCTATGACTATGTTCTAAGTATCGAACATGAAGATCCAATCATGTCCATCGATGAAGGATTGAACCGTGCGATCACGAATTTGCGCTCGGTCATGATCAAAGATATGCCAGCTGATATGTGGTGGGCATAAACGAAAGGAAGAAAATAGTGACAGCAGTAAATTTTGCAATCGTTGGTTATGGTGGTATGGGTTCTTATCATGCTACCAGTCTGATGGTAACTGAAAAAGAAAAAATAAACTTAGTCGGTGTTTATGATATTTTAGAATCTCGTCGTGAAGTTGCGCAAACAAATGGGTTTAAAACCTATGAAACTCTAGAAGAACTTTTAGAAGATGAAAATGTCGAAGCAGTGCTGGTTGCCACACCAAATGATACACACAAAGAATTAGCTATCCAAGCTATGCAAGCTGGTAAAAATGTACTTTGTGAAAAACCGGTAGCCCTCAATGTGGCAGAGTTTGATGATATTTTGGCAGTGGCCAAGGAAACAGGAAAAATTTTTATGGTCCATCAAAATAGACGTTGGGACCCTGATTTTTTGATTGTTCGTAATCTTTATAAAGAAAAAACAATCGGTGATATTTTCCAAATCGAATCACGAGTCCAAGGGGCCAATGGAATTCCAGGAGATTGGCGTCACCTCAAAAAGCATGGGGGAGGAATGTTACTTGATTGGGGCGTACATCTTCTAGATCAATTGCTCTTTCTGGTTGAAAGTCCCATTCAAAGTATGCATGTTGACTTTAGTACCGTTTTAGGCGATGAGGTCGATGATGGGTTTATAACGTTTATCACTTTTGAAAATGGTGTAAAAGCAATTGTAGAAGTTGGAACTACCAATTATGTCAAACTTCCTCGCTGGTATATCAAAGGGATCAATGGATCCGCACGTATCGATGATTGGGATCTTTCAGGAAAAATTGTTCGTGCAACGAATACAAATGCACAAACGCCAGCTCCTATTCAAGCAGGTGTTGGTTTAACCAAAACAATGGCGCCACCATCAGAAGATGCAACGGAAGAATTGACTTTCCCAGAACCAGTTTGTGACTATGAACCTTTTTATGCCAATGTTTATGAGGTCATGCACCATGGGGCGACACCAATTGTTAAAAACAAAGAAGTTCGTCAAGTATTGTCTTTGATTGAGGATATGTTTGCTTTAATCAAAGAAAAAGAATTAACACAAGTTTAACCAAAAAACAGTCAATGGTAGTTTACCGTTGACTGTTTTTGTTAAACTGTTAAGAAAGTATAATCGTTTGGTAATGTACAAAGCTTGGTACACCAATTTTTTGGATTGTCATTTTGAGCTGGCTTACCAATAGTTTCTACGCTTGAATTTTGTGAGTCAGATGTTGTCAAGATACAATATTATCGAAGTATGTAGTAAGAAAACATACTCCGTAAATGACTAGTCAAACTAATGAATTGAGAAAACAGACTTCGCAAGAGACCTCGAGTTTTTTCTTAGCTATTAAGAAAGGCGACTTTTGCCTTTTAGTCATCGAGAAACTAGTACCCCATGTTTTTTGCTGCAAAACCGAAATAAAATAGGATAAGGTTAGTTTAACAACGCCCATTTTCCCATCCAGCAACTTTTAAAAACACAATTCTGTTTTCTTTTATGGGAAATTATGCTAAATTTAAGACAGTGAACGAAATGAATTTGGAAAGGAGAGCTGTTGAAATTTAGCAGCAATAACAATAATGGTTAAAAAAGAAATCATGTATCATACAGAATTTGCAACGAGGGATGCTTTATTTAAAGGAGCTACGGATTTTTTAGTCTCCAAAGGGTTTGCAACAGAAGAATTTGAAGAGGCCTTAAAAGATCGTGAAGAACGTTTTCCAACTGGGTTACCTACAAGCCCAGCAACAGCGATTCCTCATAGTGATGGAACATATGCGAAAGAAGATGTCTTGTTATGTATCTCTAACAAAACTCCAATTCAATTTTATGAAATGGGCAGTAAAAAAGAACGGACAGTAGAAGCAAAAGTTATTTTCATTTTATTAGTTGATGATAAAATCACTCATTTGGAACAATTGCAACGATTAATGGAAAAAACGAGAGATATCGACTTTTTATCCAGACTACAAGAGGCAACAACAGAAGCAGAATTTAAGAAAATTTTTGAAACAGAATTTTAAAAGGTAGCTGAACGGATATAGGTTTATCCGTTCAGTTTTTCCATAAGTAAGGAGGAAAAAAACAGTATGCGTTATGTTCGTTCCATTTCTTTTCCTGATCGAGAAAGTGAATCTGGTTTTTTCATTTCTATCAAACGTAAAGTCTATGATTCTTTCTACCCCTTTCAAGTATTGAGTGCAAGAGGACTTAAGCAAATTGATTTTGAGCCCATTACTATTTTGTACGGTGGAAATGGATCGGGAAAAACAACGGCCCTCAATGTTGTTTCTGAAAAGATTGGTTTAAGACGAGAAGCAAATTTTAATAAAACCAATTTTCTTTCTGATTATTTATCATTTTGTGAAATTGAATATGATCGACCAGTTCCAGAAAATAGTCGGATGATTACAAGTGATGACGTCTTTGATTATACTTTAAATTTACGATCCCTAAATGATGGGTTGGATCTAAAAAGAGAAGAACTTTTTGAAGAGTATCTCCATAATAAATACGCTCATTTTCAGTTAAAGTCACTGGATGACTATGAACAATTGAGAAAGTCAAATCTTGCTAAAAGTAAAACTCAATCAAAATATGTACGGCATGAATTGATGGATCGGGTGCGAGAATTTTCGAATGGAGAAAATGCCTTTCGTTTTTTTACTGATAAAATTCAAGAAAATGCCTTTTATGTCCTTGATGAACCAGAAAATAGTCTATCACCAAAAAGGCAGCTGGAATTGTGCCAATTTTTAGAAGATTCCGCGCGTTTCTTTGGTTGTCAGTTTTTGATAGCGACACATTCGCCTTTTATTTTGTCTTTGAAAGAGGCTAAAATTTATGATTTAGATGCTGATCCGGCTACTGTTAAGAAATGGACGGAACTCGAAAATGTCCAAACCTATTATCGTTTTTTTAAAGACCATGAATCAGAATTTTGAGTGAAAAGGAGCGTTTATATGCCACTTTATAATTTTTCTGCTGGCCCAGCTGTTGTGCCACATACAGTTTTGAAGAAAGCACAAAAAGAATTTTTGAATTTTCAGGGTAGTCAGCTCTCCGTGGTGGAGTTGAGTCATCGCGCGAAGGGATTTGAAGAAATCATTCAAGAAGCAGAAGCCTTACTCCGCGAATTGATGGATATTTCTGAGGAGTATGCTGTTTTATTTCTACAAGGTGGGGCCAGTCTCCAATTTTCAATGCTTCCTTTAAATTTGGCACAAAAAAACAAAGCTTTATATGTCAATTCAGGAACATGGGCTAGAAAAGCGATTGCTGCAGCACAAACCATTGATTCAGTTACAGTTGAAGTCATAGCCTCGAGTGAAAAAGATGATTTTCATTTTGTTCCCAAGATTAACTCAGAACTTGTCGATCAAAAAGCAGCTTATTTGCATATAACCACCAATGAAACAATTGACGGTATTTTTTACCGAAAGATTCCTAAAGTCGGTAAAGTTCCGATTGTGGCAGACATGTCTTCTAATATTTTAGCCAATGATTATTCTACAGAAGATTTCGGAGTGATCTATGCTGGTGCGCAAAAGAACATGGGCATTGCAGGTTTAACCCTTGTGATTATACGAAAAGATTTGCTCAACCAAGAAGTGATATTTGCACCAATGTTGGATTATTCATTGCAAGCAAAAAATAATTCGATGTATAATACCCCACCAGTTTTTGCCATCTACATGGCGAAGTTAGTTTTAGAATGGGTCAAGGAAAAAGGTGGCGTCTCACAAATGTATCACAATGCCCAGAAGAAATCAGCACTTCTCTATGAATTTTTGGATCACTCGCAGATATTTTCAAGTCCTGTTGAAAAAAGCGATCGCTCATTGACGACTATTCCTTTTGTCACTGGCAATCCTGACCTCGATCAACAATTTATTGAGCAAGCAAAAAAAGAAGGACTAGAAAACCTTAAAGGTCATCGCTCTGTTGGTGGTATGCGGGCAAGTATCTATAATGCCATGCCGACTGAAGGTGTCACGACGTTGGTCAATTTTATGAAAAAATTCGAAGGGGAGAATGGAGGAAAATAGATGTTTCATATTCAAACGTATAATGACATTGCCCCACAAGGCCTCAAGCGATTTGATTCTGAATTTTACAAGTTAAATGAAAAAAATGAACCGGATGGTATTCTCTTACGTAGTCAAAATTTATTAACCACTGCTTTTCCAAGTTCTGTATGTGGCATTGCTCGAGCTGGAGCGGGAATAAATAACATTCCTGTTTCCAGATGTAGCCAAGAAGGTATCGTTGTGTTTAATACGCCAGGAGCCAATGCCAATGCGGTAAAAGAATTAGTTTTAGCTTCTTTACTGTTATGCGTACGACCAATTATACAAGGTGTTAATTGGTTAAAACGTTGTTCCGGTGCTGATATTTCTCAACAAGTAGAAGCAAATAAAAAACAGTTTGTTGGTCATGAATTGGAAGGAAAGAAATTAGGTGTTATTGGGTTAGGTGCAATTGGGGCTATGGTAGCAAATGATGCCTATCGCTTAGGGATGGAAGTTGTGGGCTATGATCCTTATGTATCAGTGGATACTGCTTGGAGTATTTCAAGGCGAGTGAAACGAGCCACTGATATGAACGAACTATTAAAAACATGCGATTTCATTACGGTTCATGTTCCTTTAAAAGAAAATACCTATCATTTGATCGATGAAAAACAACTCGCACAAATGAAAAATACTGCCTATCTTTTGAATTTTGCCCGCGGAGAGATTGTGTCTAATGAAGCAATCAAAAAAGCGATTGCTGATAACCGTTTGGCAGGTTATTTAACTGATTTTGCGGATGAGTCGTTAATAGGAAATGAAAAAATTTTGGTATTCCCTCATTTAGGAGCTTCAACAGAAGAAGCAGAAGTAAACTGTGCAAAAATGGCAGTTCGGACTTTGAAAAGATTTTTAGAAACGGGGGAAATCAAACGCTCCGTTAACTTTCCAACGGTTGAAATGGCTTTTCATTCGTCCTATCGCTTGACGATGATTCATCAAAACATTCCCAATATGTTAGGAATCATCTCCTCTGCTATCGCACAAACCGGGATTAATATCGATAATATGATCAATCGCGGCCAGGGAGAAGTTGCCTACACTTTAGTTGATATTGATGAAACAAATCCAGAAAAAATAGCGACTATCAAAAAACAACTTGAAAAAAAAGCGCCCATTATCCGAGTTCGAGCACTCGTTCAAAAGGAGGTAATTTATTAATGGTTGAAATTCGTCCTTTTAAAGCTATTCGTCCCAATGAAAAAGTGGCAGAAAAAGTCGCTGAATTGCCTTATGATGCGGTTGATTCAAAAGAAGCAAAGGAATACGCCAAAGGAAATCCCTATAGTTATTTTCATATTGATAAAGCAGAAATTGACTTGCCAAGTGATCTTTTGCCAAATAATCCTAAAATTTATCAAAAAGCAGCAGAAAACTTGTCTAAATTTCTTGAAAATGGGTGGTTAATGAAAGAAGATACCCCGTGTTATTATCTTTATCAACTGACAATGGGAGAGAAAAAACAAACAGGATTAGTTGTTTGTACGTCAATCGATGATTATATCGATGAAAAGATAAAAAAACATGAATATACGCGGCTTGAAAAAGAGCGCGATCGAATTTCTCATATCGAAGCCTGTGATGCCAATACGAGTCCAATTTTTTTGACTTATCGTTTTGAAGAAAAATTACAAGAAATTATTGTTAATTGGCAGCAAAGACATGCTCCCATCTATGATTTTACCCGTTATTATGAAGTCAGACATGAAGTTTGGGTAATCAATGAACCGAAAATTATCAATGAGATAACCAAAATTTTTGCCAATATTTCTGCTCTATATATCGCAGACGGTCACCACCGTACAGAATCAGCCGTAAAGGTTGGTTTAAAGAAAAGAGAAGAGCAAAAGGAAAGCTTAGAAAGTAACTATTTTGCCTCCATTCTGTTTCCTTCTGATGAACTTACGATTTTAGAATATAATCGTTTGCTCGATGTTCCAATTCCTAATGATTTTTTAGAAAGGTTGGCCAAAAACTTTGTGGTTGTAGAGTCAAAAGAAAAGAAGCCACAAAAAAGTGGTGAACTGGTGATGTATTTAAAGGGTAAGTGGTATCAATTGATGATTAAACCTGAAAAACGTTCTGCAGATCTCGTTAAAAAACTGGATGTTTCTTTTTTACAAGAGAACGTATTCGCTCCTATTTTTGGAATCAATGATGTTCGTACGGATGAACGGATTGATTTTGTAGGTGGAATTCGAGGCCCAGAAGAATTAGCAAATCGGGTGGATAAAGGTGAGGCGACGCTTGCTTTTATCATGTATCCGACGCAAATGAAAGATTTACTAAAAGTCGCAGATGCAAAAAAAATCATGCCTCCTAAATCAACATGGTTTGAGCCTAAATTATTGAGTGGTCTATTTTTGCATGATTTAGAAACAAAGAAGAGGCATAATTTTTTAGAAAAATAATCTTAAAAATGCTTGAAACCGAGTAACTACTTACGCTATACTGAACAAGACAAGAGAGGGGGATCTATTCTGATGGTCGGTCTGGTTAAAATAACAGGTGAAAAAAATAAGCAACAAAAAGCAACTTGTTTTTGCCATACCATTGGTTTTACAAAAGTGAGTGACGGGAAAGTATGCCCAAAAAACACTATTTTTTAAAAAATCAATGACCATTTTGAAGATTCCATTAAAGAAACGTTATTCAATAAATAACAAGGTCATGGATTTTTTCCATGGCTTTTTCTTATGGAGTGGTCACTAATAAAGGAGAAAACAATGATCATTCAAGGAAAAAAAGTAACAAAAAATTTCGGAGGGATGCCCTTATTTGAAGGCCTTGATTTTCAAATAAAGGCCCAAGAGAAAATTGGATTAATAGGCCACAACGGAGCTGGAAAAACCACTTTGTTCAAACTTATTACAAGAGAAGAAGAACCTACTGAAGGAACGATTAGCCAACAAAAAGGGTTAACTATTGGCTGTTTGCCACAAATTTTTGAAAACAGTACACAGACAGTGCAAATGTACTTACAACAAAGTTTTCCAAGCATAGAGAAGTTGCAAGCACAACTTCACTACCTAGAGAAGAAGATGTCTGATTCAACTCTTGACTTAGAAAAAATACTCGTTCAATATGACCGTTGCCAACAGGCCTATGAAGAAAAAGGAGGCTACCAACTGGAAGATCGCATCCAGTCCATGTTAAAAGGAATCGGATTAGAAGGTAAAAGTAAAAGTCTAGTTTCTGAGCTAAGTGGAGGCCAACGAGCACGAGTCGAATTAATGAAGGCCTTGTTACAAGAACCAGATTTGTTATTACTAGACGAACCTACTAATCATCTTGATATTAAAGGGATTCAATGGTTAGAAAATTTTTTAAAGGCGAGTAAACAAGCAGTTCTGGTAATCTCACATGATCGTGCGTTTTTAGATGAAGTTGTGACACGTATTTTAGAAATAGAAGATGGCCAAATGTTTACATTTTCCGGTAATTATACTTTTTATGTAAAACAGAAGAAACAGCAATTGGAAGAACTTCAAAAAAATTATGACTTGCAACAAAAAGAGTTGCAACGTTTACGTTTGATGATCCGACGTTATCGTCAGTGGGGCAATGAAGGAGACAATGAAAAATTCTTTAAAAAAGCCAAGGAATTAGAAAAAAGATTGGCTAAGATAGAAGAAATACGTCCACCTAAAAAGCAAGGCAAACGATTGGAAGGATTACAAGAAGCTAGTCGTTCAGGAACGGAAGTGGCAATTGCTGAAGATTTGGGAATTATCAGAGGAGATCGTCTTCTATTTTCAGAAAGTGAGTTTACTATTTTTCGAGGAGAAAAAATTGCTGTACTCGGTGAAAATGGGGCCGGAAAATCAACTTTGTTAAAACTGATTTTAGGAGAAATTGAACCAGATGAGGGCATCATACGAATTGGAGCAAGTATTAAAATTGGTTATTTACCGCAAACCATCACGTTTGAAAATTTGGATGAAAGGGTTGTGGATTTTGCCCAATCAATCATCGGTAATACCCAAAAATCTCGTCAAACTTTGGCTCATTATGGTTTTTATTCAGAAGATGTTTTTAAGCGACTGAAAGATCTATCAGGTGGAGAACAGGTTCGCTTGTGGTTAATGAAGTTAATGCAAGAAAAAACTAATTTTTTGATTATGGATGAACCAACCAATCATATGGATATTTCAATGAGAGAAGAAATTGAAGAACTTTTGACTGAGTTTAAAGCAACCTTACTTGTTGTGACTCATGATCGCTATTTTTTAAATCAGTCCTTTGACCAAGCTCTTGAAATAAAAGATGGACAAGTAACAAAGCATCCTATATTTACTAGGAAAGTTTGAGGTAATAAAATAGAAAAGTAAAAATGATTGTGCCTTTAGCGAGGAAAGATACAAAAGAAAAGGAAACAACTGTGCCTTTAACAGGTAAAGATACAGAAGAATAGGAAATGATTGTGCCTTTAGCAAGTAAAGATACAGAAGAATAGGAAATGACTGTGCCTTTAACGAGGAAAGATCAAAAAAAGAGAAGCCCACTGGGACTTCTCTTTTAATTTTGAAATTAATCTGCGCGTAAGGCAATGGCGGCATCTTTTTTCGCTGCCATACGTGCTGGAACGTGACCACCAATCATAGTCAATACGGTAGAAATGACTACTAAGACAAAAGCATGTAGTGGATTTAATTGAGCGACATTTTTCAAATCGGTCAAATTATAAAGAACTGAATTGATGGGGAAAGTCAGAGCATAAGCAATGACAACTCCTAAGGTTCCTGAGAAAATACCTAAAATAGCAGTTTCAGCATCAAAGACCCGAGTGACATCTTTCTTACGGGCTCCTAAAGCTTTTAGAACACCAATTTCTTTGGTACGCTCTAATACAGACGTATAGGTGATAATCCCAATCATGATCATACTAGTGACCAATGATATTGCAGCAAAGGCAATCAAGACATAGGTAATGGCATCCATAATGCCGCCTGTAAGTGAAGTCATGGTTCCCGCTAAATCACTATATAATATACGATCTTCTTTTTCTTTTCCATCATTGTAATCATCAAGGTAATCCAAAACTTCTTCTTTTGAGTCAAAGTTATTTGGATAAATCATGATACTGTATGGAATAGTGGAGGCACCTAAATATTGTAATAAATTATCTTTAGTAGTTTCATCCATCTTTTCATTAGTCATGACATTTACATC